>CACIGO010000048.1:0-2139 GCA_902586225.1 uncultured Pelagibacteraceae bacterium | reverse complement strand
CACTCCAGATCTTGATTTTTGTCCCTTAACACCTCTTCCAGAAGTTTTTCCTTTACCGGATCCTATACCTCTACCAACACGAATTTTTCTAGTTTTATGATTTTTTAATGTATTTAATGACGTCATTATCCTCTTTTCTCAATTATTTCTGATATTTTTTTATTTCTTAAATTTGAAATATTTTTTGGTGAGTTTTGTTTTGATAATGCTTTTATACAAGCTCTAATTACATTATGTGGGTTTGCTGTACCTAAAGATTTAGCTACAATATCTTTTATACCTAATACTTCGCATACAGCTCTAACTGGTCCGCCTGCTATTATACCAGTACCTTTAGGGGCAGATCTTAATTTAATTTTTCCAGCACCATCTTTACCATATATGTCATGATGAATTGTTCTTCCATCTCTTAAAGGGATTTGTATCAATTTTCTTCTAGCCAACTCATTTGCTTTTTTGATTGCATCAGGAACCTGTTTTGCTTTTGCATGAGCAATTCCAATTTTTCCATTCTGATTACCAACTACTACTAAGGCTGAAAAACCAAATCTTCTTCCACCTTTGACAACTTTAGTTATTCTGTTTATGTGAACTAGTTTTTCAACAAATTCTGTATTTTTTTCCATATTTTAAAATTCCATTCCATTTTTTCTTAATGTATCAGCAAAAATTTTAACTCTTCCATGATATTTATAAATTCCTCTGTCAAAATAAATTTTCTTGATATTTTTTTCATTTGCTTTTTTCGCCAAAATTTCAGCAACAATTGTAGATAATTCTGATTTATTTTTTTTTTGTCCTTTAAGTTCTTTGTCTATCGATGAAGCGGAGACTAATGTAATATTTTTTACATCATCTATTATTTGTGCACTTATATTTCTCGTAGATCTTGAAACACTTAATCTATATCTATCCTTAGAAACATTTTTAAGTTTTTTTCTTACTCTAAATCTTTTTCTTTCGATTGTGCTTAATCTCATTATTTTTTCTTACCCTCTTTTCTCAAAATATATTGACCTTTCTCTTTTATGCCTTTCCCTTTATAAGGCTCAGGTGGCCTAATACTTTTAATTTGTGAAGCAACCATACCCACTTGTTGTTTATTAGAGCCACTTATTTTTAGCGTTGTTTGTTTTTCAACAGTAATTTTAATTCCTTGTGGAATATCATAATTAATGTCATGACTAAATCCTAGTTGCATATTTAAAACATTGCCTTTTAGTGCTGCTCTATAACCAACTCCTGTAAGTTCAAGTATTTTTTCGTAACCACTACTTGCTCCGATAATGGCATTATTAATTAAGCTTCTATTCATTCCCCATAATCTTTTAGATGTATCATCAATTTTTTTTGGTTTTATTGATACGTCTTTACCTTCGGTAATATTGAGTTCAAACATTTCCAAATCTAATTTGATTGCGTGTTTACCTAAAGGTCCCTCAATATTAACTGTATTACCAGATAATAAAACTTTTACTTTTTCCGGAATTGGTATGTTTATTTTTCCTATTTTAGACATTAAAACACCTTACAAATAATTTCACCACCAAGTTTTTTCTTTCTTGCATCGACATCTGTCATTACTCCTTGTGGTGTAGATACAATAGCAATACCAAGACCATTATTTATTTTTGGCAGACTACTCGCGCTAGAAAAAATTCTTCTACCTGGTTTGGAAATTCTTTCAATGGTATTTATAACTGGATTTCCTGAGTTATATTTTAAATTAATTTCAATTGAAGGTTTTTTGTCATCATTGATTTTATAGTCTATAATATAACCTTCTGCCTTTAATACATCTGCAATTTTAGATTTAAATTTTGAAGAAGGTAAAGAAACCTTGCTATGATTTCTTACTTGAGCATTCTTAATTCTTGCTAACATATCTCCTATTGGATCACTTAAACTCATATTTTCCTTTCTACCAACTGGATTTTACCATTCCAGGAATTTTACCCTCTAAACCAAGTTGTCGAAGGGCTATTCTTGAAATTTTTAATTTTCTGTAAACACCGTGTGGTCTACCTGTAATCTGACATCGATTCATAACTCTAACTTTTGCAGAATTTCTAGGTAATTTTGATAATTTTTGCTGTGCTTTAAATCTTTCTTCTAAGGATAATTTTTTATCCATTATTA
>CACIGO010000047.1:0-2254 GCA_902586225.1 uncultured Pelagibacteraceae bacterium | reverse complement strand
TTTTAGATCTTAAAAAATTTTTTAATAAACTATCATTTGCTATTATGGCGATATCATTTTTATTTTGTTTAGTTACACATTTTAATTTTGATAATATGTAATTTTTCATTGTAATATGCCTTTCTAAATGATCCGGAGAAATATTTATGATTATAGAAAATTTCGATTTAAAATATTTACTATAAGCTAATTGATACGAGGAAGCTTCAACAACAAAAATAGTTTTTTTATTAACTCTTTTTTCGTCTAAAATTGGGTTTCCGATATTTCCTGTTAACCTTGCATCATAATTGTGATTTTTCAAAATATCGTAAAGTAACTTGCTAGTTGTTGATTTTCCATTAGTGCCAGTGACAGTAATTGTTAAATTTTCAGTGTTAAATTTATAAAAAATATCTAAATCAGTAATAATTTTTTTTTTATTCCTTTTTAAAAAATTGGATAACTGACATCTATTTATATTAATACCTGGACTTATAATTATATTATCGAAATTATTATTTAATAACTTTGATTTAGAAATAAAAAATTTCTTAAATTTATTAGATATTTTTTTCTTTTCATCATCAAAAATAAAGCATTGATTTTTTTTATTTAAATATTTGAAACATGAAGCACCAGATTTCCCAAAACCATAAATTAAAAATTTTTTTCTTAAATTTTCATTTTTTGATTTCATTATCTAAGTTTCAAAGTTGCCAGTCCAATCATTGCTAAAATAATTGATATTATCCAAAACCTAATTACAACAGTTGACTCGGGCCAGCCTTTTTTTTCAAAATGGTGATGTATTGGCGCCATTCTAAATATTCGTTTACCAGTAAATTTATAAGAAATAACTTGAACTATTACAGAAATGGCTTCTAAAACAAACAGCCCTCCTGTTATTGCTAAAACTATTTCGTGTTTAGTTATTATGCCAACTGCTCCTAATGAGCCTCCTAAAGATAATGATCCAGTATCTCCCATAAAAATTTTTGCTGGTGGTGCATTGAACCATAAGAAACCTAAACAAGCTCCAATTATAGATCCACAAAATATTGAGGCTTCTCCAACACCTTCTATATAGGCGATCTGAAGATAATCTGAAAAAATTACATTTCCTGATACATAACTTATGAATGCAAAGCAAGCAGCAACCAACATAACAGGCACTGTTGCTAATCCATCCAAACCATCAGTTAGATTAACAGCATTTGAAGCTCCAACTAAAATGAACATATAAAAAGGTATAAAGAACCATCCAAGGTTGATTACTAAATTTTTGAAAAAGGGAAAATAAAGATCATTTATTTGTTCAGAATTACTTGTGGAATAAAGTATAAATATACCAATCAAAGCTAAAATTATTTGAATAGAAAACTTAAGTTTAGACGAAATACCTTGAGAACTTTTATACTTTATTTTTTTAAAATCATCGTAAGCTCCAAGTAATCCGAAAGATCCAGCAATATAAATTAAAAACCAGTTATATGGATTTGATAGATCACCCCACAATAAAACTCCTGAAAAGACACCTAACAATATTATTATACCTCCCATGGTAGGAGTTCCAATTTTTCTGATAATATGGTCGCTTGGACCATCTTGTCTGATTGGGTTATGAATTTGTTTAGATGAAAAAAAATTTATTAATGGGTTTCCAAATAAAAAAACAACAGCCATAGCTGTAAACATAGAAAGTCCGGTTCTAACTGTTAAATATTTAAAGACATTAAGAAAACTGAATTGATCAACCAAAATTGAAAAAAGTTCGAATAACATTAAAATTTTGTTCCAATATATTTTGTTATTTGGTTAAGACCTGTTGAATTTGAACCTTTTATCATTAGGAAATCATTATTGTTTAAATCATTTTTAATTATATTAAGAATATCACTCGTTGATTTAAGCACTTTTCCTTTTTTTTGTGTTCTAATTTTGTTGAAAGTATCAATGATATTATTCCCATAAACAAACAATTTTTTGAATTTTGCCTTATTAATTTCTTTTGCCGCCTCAATATGGAGTTTTTTTGAAAATTTTCCTAACTCCAACATGTCACCTAAAAGTAAAAATTTTTTATCTGGATTTATTTTTAAATTATCAAATTTTTTAATTGAGAAATTTAAAGACAGTGGATTTGAGTTATAACTTTCATCTATTATATTTATTTTTTTAGAACCAATAGTAATTTTCTTAATATCTCCTCTACCATTTGGTATTTTGTAATTATAAAAAAAATTATTTTTTATTTTATCAATAATATTCAGAC
>CACIGO010000046.1:0-2327 GCA_902586225.1 uncultured Pelagibacteraceae bacterium | reverse complement strand
CAATATATTGTCTAGTGATTCTATTTATAAACTTATTGTTAATAATTTTAGATGCTCTAGATAGTTCACCTTCTTTTACTCCCCATCTATTAGCAGTATCTAAACCAGCAACTATATTATTAATTACATCTGCTGAATATAGATCTGTTAAAGGAGCTTTTCTATCAACTCCAACAGGTAGTTTACTCCAAGCTGTTGTGAATGCATTTGGATCACTTGCATTACCTCTTCTTACAGGAAACTTACCTTCTGGTGCTATAGATAAAGTACTTGTGTATCCTTCATCCATTGAATAAAGAATAAACTGCTTAGCTTCATCAGTGTCTGCATCTGCTGTTATACCAAAATATCTTACATCTGCCCAAGCAGCACCTTTTACATTATTTGGTCCACTAAAATTAGTTATAAAACCTGTTTTAGATGCCAATTCTGGTGATGTAGGATCACTGTTAATTGTTGGTGGAGCTGAGTCTCTTAAACCAGCTAATTCATCCATGATAAATGGTGACCATATTATCATTGGGGTTTTGCCAGCAAAATAAAGTTCTCTTGATTGTTTCCAATAAAGTTCTCCTGGAGGGCTAGCTTTAGCTAATTTTTTATAAAACTGTAAAGAATTTTTTAAAGCTCTTCCTTGTTTCTTTGTTCCACCCTTTTTTACAATGTTTACACCATTTGCAAGCAGAACATGTTCCAAAACCTGACTCATAAAGTTTTCGTCAGTTTTAGTTGCCGCAACAAATCCGAACATTTCATTGCTAGATAAAGCGTCAATTGCTTTCTCTATATTTGCATAAGTTGTTGGTGGTTCTAAACCAGCAGCTGCAAATAAATCTTTTCTGTAAACGACCATTTGTGTCCAGCCATCTACTGGTACAGCAGCAATTTTGCCACCTTTTTTAGCCATCTTTAAAGCACCAGGAGCAAAAGTTTTCTTTCCAAGTGAATTGACAACAGCATTATTTGCATCAACATCCAATATTCCTGCTTCAGCCCATGGCAAGACATATTGAAGTGTATGGTAAATTACATCAGGAAGATCTCCAGCTGCTGCTGCTGCAGTAGCTCTTGTTCCTAAATCTTTTTCATCAATCGGGATAACTTCAACTCCAATTCCAGTTTTAGCTTCAAAAGCTTTAGCCATCTCTTCTTGTTTAGCCATCCTTGCTGGTTGAGTTTCTGTCGTCCAGA
Organism: uncultured Pelagibacteraceae bacterium; assembly: GCA_902586225.1. Lineage (GTDB taxonomy): Bacteria > Pseudomonadota > Alphaproteobacteria > Pelagibacterales > Pelagibacteraceae > Pelagibacter. The sequence continues at coordinate 1,136 of CACIGO010000046.1, read as the reverse complement.
ATTTGATATCTGCAAATGCAATTGAATTAAAAACAAAAGCTATTGCAGAGATTGTTATTAATATATTTTTAAACATATATTCCCCTCTTTTTTCGTGTTTTCTAAAGTTATTTAAAAATTATCACATAATGAACATTTAAAAGAGGAATAACAAGTATGTATATTACACAATACTACCTGAGATTGATTTAGGAATTTTTAAAAGAAATACCTTTATTATCAAATAAATGGCATCGAAATGGATCAAAACCTATTTTAACAGTATCACCTACTTTAATATTCGTGTCCCCATCAGTTTGTACAACAAGGGGATCTCCTTCTTTCTCTAAATATAAATATGTTCCTGACCCTAATTTTTCTACAACGAAAACCTTGCTTTCCCACAAAGAATCTGAATCTGAGTTTAATATTAAGTGCTCTGGTCTTATACCAATTTTTATACTATCCCCTTCTTGAGTATTTTGAGAAATTTTTGGTACATTTAACTTTCCAGTCCCCATTATATCTACTTCAGAACTCTTTGAGCTTTTACTTAAAACTTTACTATCTATAAAATTCATTTTTGGAGACCCGATAAAACCAGCTACAAATAAATTATCTGGGTTATTATACAGGTTCATGGGTGATCCCTTTTGTGAAACTATCCCTTGATCCAAAACAACAATATCATTTGCAAGGGTCATGGCTTCAGTCTGATCATGAGTTACATAAATCATTGTTGCATTCAGTTGATCATGTAATTTTGCCAATTCTACTCTCATTTGTACTCTTAATGCTGCGTCTAGGTTAGATAACGGTTCATCAAATAAAAAAACTTTTGGTTTTCTTGTAATTGCTCTACCTATAGCTACTCTTTGACGTTGTCCTCCAGATAATTGTTTTGGTTTTCGCTCAAGATACTCTTCTATTTGTAAAATTTTAGCAGCTTCCATTACTCTTTGTTCTATTTCTTCTTTTGATTTCTTCTCTATCTTCAATCCAAAAGCCATATTATCAAATACTGTCATATGCGGGTAAAGGGCATAAGATTGAAATACCATTGCAATATTTCTTTCTTTGGGTGGTAGATCATTAACAACTTTATCATCAATAGATATTGTTCCTGAGTTAATTTCTTCTAATCCAGCAATCATTCT
>CACIGO010000045.1:0-2476 GCA_902586225.1 uncultured Pelagibacteraceae bacterium | reverse complement strand
ACCTCTGACATGATTAATATTTGGAAAAGACATAATCTTATCAAAGTCTTTAAAGATGCATATGAAAAAGGAATTATTCTAAGTGGAATAAGTGCAGGAGCTGTTTGTTGGTTTGATTGGATATTATCAGATTCAGTCAATAAAGAGTTGAGTCCATTAAAAGGAATAAATCTTTTAGATGGAAGTTGCACACCACATTCATCAGATAATAATCGACTTCGACAATTTATTTCAGAAATTAAAGATGGAAATTTACCAGAAGGAATAGCTATTGATGATGGTGTAGCTGTGCTTTTTATTGACGGAGTTCCTTCAGAGGTTTATTCTTCAAGAATAAATCATGACGCTTATTATGTGACTAGACATGATAAGATAAGTTTAAAAACATATATAAAAAATTTAAATGGATAATATTAAAGCCAGTAACAAAATTTTTAGCATTGAGGATGCAAAAAAACTATCGAAGAAAAGATTACCAAAGCTAGTTTATGATTTTATTGATGGTGCATCTGGAGATGAAAAGTTATCAGAAATTAATAGTTTTGCTTTAGATCAAATACGTCTTGAGCCAAGAGTTCTAAGAAATGTAGAGGAAAGAAAACTAAAAAAAAATATTCTTGGATTTAACTATGACTATCCTTTTGGTTTTGCCCCAATGGGTATGACAAATCTTTCATGGCCAGGTGCAGACTCAATGCTGGCAAAAGAGAGTGCAAGAAATAATATACCAACTTGTGTATCGATGGCTTCCACAACTACCTTAGAAAAAATGTATGAGCTTTCAGAAGGTCATTCATGGCTTCAACTTTATATTTTTCAGGATGAAGCTTTTGTCATGGAATTGCTCGATAGAGCAGAAAAAACTGGTTATGAAGTTGCTATACTTACTGTTGATGTTCCAGTTTTATCTAGGAGAACTAGAGATGATAAAAATGGATTTTCATATCCATTTAAAATTGGACCTAAACAATTTTTTGATTTTGCAACTCATCCAGTTTGGTCAATATCTACATTACTTAATGGAATACCAAAGCCAATGAACTACGAAACTTCAAAAAGTGGAAAAGGTATTTTTAAAAGAAAAGAAAGTAGAGGAAAAACAGATTGGGAAACTTTAAAAAGAGTAAGAAATAAATGGAAAGGCAAATTAATTGTAAAAGGTGTCATGTCATCTGATGATGCAGTTAAAATTAAAGAAATGGGCGCTGATGCTATTCAAGTTTCAAATCATGGAGGTAGACAATTAGATAGTGCCTCAGCAGCAATAAATATTCTACCTTATATTAGAGAGGCAGTAGGAAATAATTTTCCAATTATTTTTGATAGTGGAATAAGAAGTGGAAGCGATATTGTAAGATCATTAGCTTTAGGAGCAGATTTTTCAATGATTGGAAGACCTGTAATGTATGCGATGGGTGCTGACGGAGCCAGTGGGCTAAGAAGAATTATAGACATAATTAAAGAAGAAACTAGCACAACACTAGGTTTGGTTGGATTAAATGATATTAATGATGTTTCTTCTGATATAATTGAACAGAAACTTTTTATGAATACAACATACTGATATGGAAAAAAAAATAAGAGGCGGAGCATTAATTGCAAGAGCATTAAAAGATAAAGGTATTAATAAAGTTTTCACTCTATCTGGTGGGTTTTGTAATCCCGCAATTGAAGGTTTCATGGAATGTCAAATTGATGTAGTTAACTGTCCTCATGAACAAATAGCTGGACACTTAGCAGATGGACACACAAGAATTACAAGAAAACCATCTGTATGTTTGGTTGGGCCAGAAGGTTTTGCAAATGCAGTGCCATCCATGATGGAAGCATGGGGAGAAAGAACACCGATAATTTATATAACTGGATCAAGTAGTTTAAAAAGACAAGGTTCTGGTGGCTTTAAAGAAATTGATGATGTTTCAATAGCTGCTCCTCTTACAAAATATAGTGCAAGCATTACAGATGGAACAAGAATTAGAGAATTTGTTGATAAAGCTTACAGAATTGCAACGAATGGATATCCTGGAGCTGTTCATCTAAGTTTACCAGTAGATATAATGTTTTCTTCATTTGAAGAAAATGTTGGACTGGAAGAAAGACCATTTTCACATAAAGCAAAGCCAGTTGCTAAAGCATGGCCAGATCCAAATGCTCTATCAAAAATACTGGAGCTAGCATGTAATGCAAAAAAAAAAACCTATCATAATTGGAGGACATGGTGTTTGGTGGTCAAACTCAGAAAAAAATTTAGAGACTGCGGGTGAAAGTTTAAATATTCCAGTTTTTAATGTGCCATACCATCAAAAACTTTTGGGAGAAGAGGCAAATGCATATATGGGTTTAGCAGATATTCACCAATATCCACCCTCGGAATTTGCATTACATAATTCAGACTTAGTTTTGATGATTGGTGCAAGATTAGATAACCAAATGAATTTTGGTAACCCTCCTTTCATTCCAAAAACAACAACTTTAG
>CACIGO010000044.1:0-2478 GCA_902586225.1 uncultured Pelagibacteraceae bacterium | reverse complement strand
AAACTGAAAAAAGAGTTCAAGAATACAATTAAAATACTTATAGAAAATAAACTAATACCTGAATACAAGTATGCGTAAAGATTATTTTTGTCTGGTGATAAAAAATTTAATTTATTCATTATTTTTCTTTAATTGCTATTTTTTTATTATACCAATTCATAAATATTGAGATTGTTATGCTTAAAGTTAAATAGGTTAACATTGTAATTGAAACAATTTCAATTGCCCTACCAGTTTGCATCAAGGCAGTTCCTGCAAAAACAAGAACTAGGTCTGGATATGCAATAGCGGCGGCAAGTGAAGAATTTTTTGTTAAATTTAAATATTGATTTGTTGTTGGAGGAATTATGATCCTCAAAGCTTGGGGCATAACTACTAATTTAAGAACTTGATTAGGAGTTAAACCAATTGAAGCAGCAGCTTCTTTTTGGCCTTTGCTAACACCTTGAACTCCGGCCCTTACACACTCTGCAATAAAGGTTGCTGTATACAAAGATAAAGCTAATGCTAAAGAAATTAATTCAGGAGGTAATTTAAGGCCACCTTTATAAGTAAATGATGTTTTTGATAGTTGTTCAATAACTGGTATTTCAATTGACGCATCAACCCCGCCTAGTAAAAAACTTAATAATGGTAAGATAATTAAAAGACCAATTGATATTAATAAAACGGGAGTTTGAGTTCCTTGATTTTCCTGTTTTTTCTTAGCGTATATTCTTACAAAGACTATAGAAATTAATGCTGCGATTACTGAATAAATAAAAATATCCAGATTATTCCAAACAAAAGCTGGAACAAAAAAACCTTTTATTGTTAAGAAGAAAACTCCAAACATCGGTTCTGCTTTTTCTGGTAAGGGTAATGCTCTTAAAGCTGCAAAATACCAAAAAAATATCTGCAATAACAAAGGTATGTTTCTAAAAAATTCCACATAAATTGCTGCAGTTCTCTCAATCAAGTAATTACTTGATAATCTAGCTATTCCAACAATAACTCCTATTATAGTTGCAAATATTATTCCAATAGCTGAAACCAAAATAGTATTTAATAATCCGACTAAATATGCTCTAAAATAGGAATGCGACCCATCATATTCTATCAAAGAAAACTGTACGTCAAATGATGACTCTTGAGACAAAAATCCATAACCAAATGTGATACCTCTATTTTCCATATTAACTTGAGCGTTATATGAAAAAAAACCAAATACTAGAATTACAACTACTAGCGTAAGTAACTGGGGTAATATTTTCTTAAAATTCACTGTTAGTATGATTTATAAAAAAAAGGGCTAGAAAAATCTAGCCCTCTTTATGTTCTTTTTAGAAAGAATTATCTTGCTGGTGGTACGTAAAGTATTCCACCTTTTGTCCATAACTCATTTGGACCTCTATCAGGTAGAATTCCAGTATCAGCTATATTTCTTTTATAGCTTTCACCGTAGTTACCAACTTGCTTGATTATTCTTAAACTCCACTCATTATCTAAACCTAGAGCAGCTCCTAATTCACCTTCAGCACCAACTAATCTTTTTACAGCTGGATTATCTGAAGTTTTCATCATATCAGCATTTGCTGATGTTACGCCATACTCTTCAGCTTCGATCATAGTGTTCAGTGACCATCTTACGATATCTTCCCAAACAGAATCACCTTGTCTAACAACTGGGCCTAATGGCTCTTTTGAAATTGTTTCAGGTAATACCATGTGATCATCTGGATTGCTTAATTTAATTCTTTGAGCAGCTAAACCAGATTTATCTGTAGTGTATGTATCACATCTTCCCGCATCATATGCAGCTACAACTTCGTCAGCTTTTTCAAAAGTGACTGGCTCATATTTAATTCCTTTTGAATTAAAGAAATCTCTCATATTAAGCTCTGTAGTAGTTCCAAGGTTAGTACATGCAGAAACACCAGCTTTGAAATCATTAACTGATGAAATTCCTGAATTTTTTCTAACCATAAAACCTTGACCGTCATAGAAGTTTACTCCTACGAAAGTAAGACCGATATCCGCATCTCTTGAAAGAGTCCAAGTAGTATTTCTAGATAGAATATCTATCTCGTTAGATGTTAGTGCAGTAAATCTTTCTTTAGCACTTAGTGGAGTAAATTTAACTTTACTTGCATCACCTAGCACTGCAGCAGCTACCGCTCGACATACATCAACGTCAACACCAGTCCAGTTTCCTGCAGCATCAGCATTAGAAAATCCTGGTAGACCTTGTGAAACACCACATCTCACAAAACCTTTTTTCTGAGTGTTTTTAAGAGTTTTTGACTTTTTTGCAGCCATTGTCTCTGTTGTAAAAGTGAACAAAACAGCAAACATAGCAACAACTGAAGTCAATCTTTTTACTAATTTAAACATTATATATTCCTCTTGTTTATTTATTTGTTAACAAATAATTCAAAGTAATTTTTGAATTTACCAAGTAAAGCAGAAACTATGAAACGCATCAATATTAAATTAGCC
>CACIGO010000043.1:0-2510 GCA_902586225.1 uncultured Pelagibacteraceae bacterium | reverse complement strand
CAACACAACCATGTCTTTTTGATTTAAAAGTGCTAGTAATTATTATTGGATTGATATAACCATAAATAGCACTCAACCCATCTACTTTCGAAATTTCTAAAATTTTTATTGGTGTCTTATTTTCAATCTGAGCTAAAGTTATAGTATAAGCGTGAATACCTCTAAATATATGCTCGCCATACCAATAAATAACTTGCCATTCCCCTTCAGTTAAAGGTATGGAATGTTTGCTTGATATATTTAATCCACCAGAAACAAAATCTCCAACTTTGTATTTAAATGTAGCAAATGAATTATTATTAAAACCAAACAAAAATAAAAATAATATAATAAATTTTTTTTTCATTTAAAAAAAACTAATACTTTTTATTAGTTTTTAATATAGATAAAAATTGAATAAGAACTGCAATAATAACAATTGCTCCTCCAATCATCACTGCTGATGGTGGATTTTCATTTATAAAAATCCATGCCCACAAAGGACCTAGAACCGCCTCCGATAACATAATAATTCCAACTAAAGCAGAGGGCGTAGATCTTGCACCGATTGTAATTAAAATAAAACCAAAACCAAGTTGAAAAAAACCAGCTAAAAATCCCAAAAAAATGTCATTTAAAGATATAAAGATCGTTTTAGACATAAAATATCCAATGATCAAAGCAATAACACCTGCAATAAATTGTAATGGAACCATATCTACACTTGGAAATTTTCTAACTATTAAAATTAATGTTGCGAATGATATTGGCATAATAAAAGCAGCAATATTTCCACTCATTTGTCCAATTGTTAATGAGCTTCCAACCATCAAAATTATTCCTGAAATTGCTAAAACTATAGAAGTTAATGTTATTAAGTTTATTTTTTCTTTTAAAAATATATATCCAAAGATTGCTAAAAATAATGTTTGGGTTTGAATTATAAAATTAGTATTTGCTACAGTAGTATTGTACATCGCAAAAACATAACCACTAAAGCCACAGGCAAGTATAATGCCTCCAATAAGACCAGGGATTCCAGATTTATAAAATGCCGAAATAAAATTTTGCTTATAACTAATAATTAGAAAGATCAGAACTACAATTATAAAAAAAACTGATCTCCAAAATAGAATCTGCCATAGATTGGAGCCTTCGAAAGATTTGACTATCAACCCTCCAAAACTTAAACTGAAAGCACCAAAAAAAATCAAAAGCGGTCCTGGTAATTTTGTAATTAAATTCATTTAATTTGAGAAATAATATTATTAGTCTCCATCTGATAAAGTTTATATAATGTTTCAGCATCCTCTAAACTTACATCTTTAAATTTAATATTAGATCCTGGTGTTAATTGTACCAGTCGATCATAGTCAGCAGATATGACGGTTGCAATCTTAGGATATCCACCAATAGTCCCATGATCTGATAACATAATTATTGGATCTCCAGCAGATGTTATTTGAATTACACCTTTTACCAAACCTTCAGATTTTATATTAGGATCAACGATATTTTGAATTTTTGGACCTTCTAATCTCATACCCATCCTGTCTGAAAGTTTTGTAATTTTAAAACTTTCTTTAAAGAATTTATTTTGTGAAGACTCAGAAAAATAATCATAGTTTGTGCCTTTAATGACCCTTATATTTTCAATAGTGCTACCTAAGTAATCAAGTTTTCTTTTGTTAAAAGAATTATTAATATCAATTATTTCAATTTCTAAATCTTTAGAAAATTTATTCCCGTTATTTGGTCCAATTTGAGCTTGCGTATTTATTGAACAGCTTCCCCAATAATAATCAACACCAAAAGTTCCATTAATCGAAAAATATCCATAAACAGACTTGTTGGTTGAATGAATATCGACTTCATCACCATTTTTTAACAAATAACATTGGTAGGAATTACCATCAATAACACCTTCTTTTGTTATAATTTTAAATGATACATTTCCAGAAATACAAAAAAAAATATCTTTTCCGAAATACTTCAAATGCGGGCCTTGATAAGCAAATTCTATTACCGGTGAATTGTAATCATTTTGTAGAAGTGAGTTTAACAATTGAAAATTTCTTTTATCCATGGCTCCACTAAAAGGAATACCAATATGGTATAAATTATTTCTTCCTAAGTCTTGATATGTGGTATTGATACCAGCTCTTAAAATTTTAAAGTAGTTTCTATCTTTTGATTTCATTATATTGATCTAAAGTTATTCTATAAAATTTTATTGTATCACCTGGATTAACAAGATTGGGGTTTGATTGATTAGATGTGTCGAAAATATTTTGTGGTGTATTTCCCAAAATATTCCATCCTCCAGGAGTTTCAAAAGTGTATATGTTACAAAATTGTTCTGTTATTCCAACTGAACCTTTTGGAACTTTAACTCTTGGCGTTTCTAATCTTTTTAATCTCATTTCCTGGTTAAGATCACCAAGAAAAGGCATGCCAGCCACAAATCCTGTCATATAACAAAAGTAATTTTTGCTAAAAAATTTTTCTAGGATTATTTCTGATTTTAATTT
>CACIGO010000042.1:0-2795 GCA_902586225.1 uncultured Pelagibacteraceae bacterium | reverse complement strand
AAATCAATGGTTTGCGCACTATCGTAAATATGCCTTGAATTTATTGACTTTTCTGTACTTTTACTAATTAAATTTATAGAACTATTTCTTCGAATTACTTCTTTTGAATAATCATTCAGCTCTCCCAATGTTTCACGTGAAACATTTGAGAATGATAATTTGTCAATTTTTAAAATATTCGAATCAATCAAGCTATATGCTTAATAGACTTTCTTTTAAGATGAGACAACAAAATATATACTGCGGCTGGTGTAATTCCATCTATTCTTAAAGCCTGACCCATGGTTTTAGGTTTAATTTTCTTAAATTTAGACTTTACTTCATTTGAGAGCCCTGAAAATCTGTCATAATTAATGTTTTCTGGTATAATTAAGTTTTCATCTCTTTTAAAAGCCAATATATCTGCCTTTTGTTTTTTTAAATAACCTTTATAATGTGAGCTTATTTCTAACTGTTCATCAATTTCACGTGAAACATATTTAATTTCTGGCCATATTTCTCTTATTTTTCTCATATTTACTGATTTCTGGCCTAATACTTGATATGCTGTACGACTAATACCATCTTTTGCTATATTTATACCAAATTTTGCAATTTTTGATGGCGTAATCGTTAACCTGTCCATTTTAACTTTAATTTTTGTTAATTCTTTGTGTTTTTCTTTAAATGTCTCCATTCTTTCTTTTAAAATTAGTCCCGAATTTATTCCTTTATCTGTTAATCGAATATCTGCATTATCTGACCTCAAAGAAAGTCTATATTCTGCTCTTGATGTGAACATTCTATATGGTTCTGCAACACCTTTGGTTATCAGATCATCTATCATAACGCCTATATATGCTTCTGATCTGTCTAAAATAAATGGTTCTTTTCCTTTTACAGCAAGAGCTGCATTTGCTCCTGCAATCAAACCTTGAGCTGCTGCCTCTTCATAACCAGTTGTTCCATTAATTTGCCCAGCAAGGAATAGATTTTTTATTTTTTTTGTTTCTAATGTTATAAAAAGCTCCCTTGGATCGACAAAATCATATTCGATCGCATATCCTGGCCTTAATATTTTTACACTCTCTAAACCATTGATTTTACTGCATATTTCTTGCTGTACTTCTTCTGGTAAGGATGTAGAAATCCCATTTGGGTATATTGTGTTATCATTCAAACCCTCTGGTTCTAAAAAAATTTGATGTCTTTGTTTATCTGCAAATTTTTTTATCTTGTCTTCAATTGATGGACAATATCGTGGACCCACACCTTCGATGCTTCCTGAATACATTGCACTCCTTTTTAGATTTTTAGAAATAATTTTATGAACCGCTTCGTTAGTATATGTCATGCGGCATGAAATTTGTTTGTTAAGATTTTTTTTAGTTAGAAATGAAAAAAAATAAGGATCATCATCTGCATGTTGCTCCTCTAAGTTTTTAAAATTTATTGTTCGAGCATCAAGCCTTGGAGGTGTTCCTGTTTTTAATCTTCCTATTTTAAAATTATATTTTTTTAACTGCTCACTTAAACCTGTTGAGGGTTTTTCATTAAATCTTCCAGCAGGAGTTTTGCTATCGCCAATATGTATCAAACCATTCAAAAATGTTCCGGTTGTTAGAATTATCTTAGATGATTTTATTTCTTTACCAGATTGCGTAATAAATCCACTTATTCTATTATTTTTAAATATAAACTTAATTACAGGATTTGAAAAAATTGTTAAATTACAATAGTTTGCAAGTTTTTCTTGCATAAATTTTTTATATAATGACCTATCACTTTGAGTTCTAGGCCCTCTTACAGCTGGTCCTCTGCTTCTATTTAGTAGTCTAAATTGAATACCAGATTTGTCTGCTACCTCACCCATAACTCCATCTAAGGCATCTATTTCTCTTACCAAATGTCCTTTGCCCAATCCTCCAATAGCAGGATTACATGACATCTCACCTATTGTATCAAAACTATGAGTAAATAATGCTGTATTAACACCTAATCTTGCTGATGCTGCTGCAGCTTCACATCCAGCGTGGCCCCCACCTATTACAACAACATCGAAGAATAACTCATTTTTCATAGTTGTAATTTATTATTGATCTTAAAATTTACAAGAAAACACTCAAAATTGTTAAAAAAATAAGCATTATCAACGATTATTTGCCTATGCAAAAATCATTGAAAATTGATCCTAATACCTCTTCAACATCAACTTTACCAACTATCATTCCAAGATATCTTACAGCCAATCTTAAATCTTCTGCTCCTTTATCGAAATCTTGAAGAGATTTTTTTTTTTGAAAATTTTTTAAATTTTCAACACAATTTTTAAGATTAGATCTATGTCTTTCTCTTGTAATGTAAATTTCTTCAGATGAGATAAATATATTTTTTAAATTTTCTTTAATCAGATCAATCAGTTGATCTAAATTTTTTTCTTTCTTTACGGATATAAATATTGGGTTATATTTTTCGATTTTATTGCTAATTTCATTAACACTCAAATCTGATTTGTTTACCACTAGAATTGACTTCTTTATTACAGATTCATCAAAAAAAGTCCATAAAATCAAGACTTTTAGGTTCTAGTACAATTATATTTAAATCAGCGTTTTTGGCCTTCTTTAGAGCTAATTTAATTCCTTTTTTTTCTATCTCATTTTTTGAAACTCTTATTCCAGCAGTATCTGATAAAATAACTGGGAAGCCGTCTAAATTTAGATGAGCTTCGATCACATCTCTTGTAGTTCCAGCAATTTCTGAAACAATTGCAATATCTCTTCTTGATAAATAATTTAAAAGTGAAGACTTGCCAG
>CACIGO010000041.1:0-2797 GCA_902586225.1 uncultured Pelagibacteraceae bacterium | reverse complement strand
TCGGATCAATAGCAAAATCAGCAGAGTTTTTTACAATAGGCACAGGAGGACCAACTGGAGTTTATTTTCAGACAGGAAATGCTATTTGTAAAATGTTACACAAATCAGCAATTAGTGCTGAACATGGTAGAAAAAAAGGTATGAAAGATAAAGCTTACAGATGTACCGCTCCTTCAACTGGAGGCTCAAATTATAACATCGGACAAATAAAAGATGGCGAGTTTCAATTTGGTGTAGCACAATCTGACTGGCAATATCATGCTTACAATGGATCAAGCAAATGGGAAGGGAAACAATTCAAAAATTTAAGAGCTGTTTTCTCAGTACATAATGAGCCATTTCAAATCTGGGCTAGAAAAAAAGCAAAAGTCAAAGATTTTATGGGTCTCAAAGGAAAAGTAGTAAACATTGGAAATCCAGGTTCTGGTCAAAGAGGAACTATGGAAGAATTAATGAAAGCTATGGGAGTTGACAACAGCTTCTTTAAATCAGTTACTGAGCTAACATCTTCAGAGCAAGTTAAAGCTCTATGCGATGGTAAAATTGATGCGTTTGGATATTCAGTAGGTTTTCCAAATGGGGCAATGGAACAAGCGGCAACATGTGCGGCTAAAGCAATGCCAATCAATTTAACAGGAGATGTAATTGATGGAATTATTAGTGGAGCTGATTATTATGCATCTGCAACAATTCCAAAAGGCACTTATACTAAACAGAAAAAAGATGTAACTACATTTGGTGTTAAAGCTACTGTAGTAACAAGTATGGATGTTTCTGAGGATTTAGTTTATCAGGTTACAAAAGCTGTTTTTGAAAATTTTGATGATTTTAGAAAACAACATCCAGCTTTCGCTCCTTTAGAGAAAAAAAATATGATAGCTGATGGTTTATCAGCACCACTTCATCCTGGAGCTGTTAAATATTATAAAGAAGCTGGTTTAATGTAATTAAATCTATATAAAAAATTTAGGCCCAATATATCTATTGGGCCTTTTTTTTTATATATTAAGCTGAATGTCAGCAGACATAGATAAAAAAATTGAAAATAAGATTAGAGAAGATCTTTCTCCTACAAGAAACCTAACAGGTTTTTATTTAAAGTTAGTTGCTATTATTGCAATAACCTGGTCTTTATTTCAGCTTTGGTATGCTTCTCCATTTCCATTTTGGTTAAATTTTGGAATGTTTAAAGGTTTACCAGCTAGAGCAATTCATCTTGGCTTTGCACTTTTACTAGCTTTTTTAATATTTCCATATGCGAAGGGTAAAAGAGTAAATTTTATAGATATATTAATTGCAATAACAGGTGCAATTTGTTGTTTATATATTTATGTTTTTTATGATCAATTAGTAGATAGGGGTGGAATATTACTTAAAATAAATCTTTATGATAATTTTACTATTCCAATTGAGTTAATACTCGGAATAATTGGAATATTAATTCTTCTAGAGGCTACGCGCAGAGTAATAGGTGTCCCATTAGTTGTTATTGCAGTTTGTTTTTTGTTATTTTCTTATTTTGGGCAATATGCACCAGACATAATTTCTCATGGTGGATTATCATTAAAAAGGTTAGTTGGTTTTCAATGGTTTGATCAAGAAGCTATTTTCGGAATTCCGATAGGTGTTTCTGTAGATTTCATATTTCTCTTTGTACTTTTTGGAGCACTTTTAGAAACTGCTGGAGGGGGTAAATATTTTTTAGATTTAGCTTTTGCAATGGTTGGAAAAATGCGAGGTGGTCCTGCCAAAGCAGCTATTCTTGGATCTGGTATGACAGGATTAATTTCTGGATCATCAATTGCTAATACAGTTACAACTGGAACATTTACAATTCCAATTATGAAAAAGACTGGTTTTTCCAAAGAAAAAGCGGGTGCAATCGAAGTATCTTCATCAGTTAATGGTCAAATAATGCCTCCTGTTATGGGAGCAGCAGCTTTTGTGATGGCAAGTTTTATCGGTGTTACATATTTTGAAGTTGTCAAACATGCTTTTTTACCAGCTATAATTTCTTACATTGCGCTATTTTATATATCTCACCTTGAAGCGCTTAAATTAAATTTAAAAGGTATGGATGAAAACGATATTCCAAAATTGAAAAAAACATTTTTTGAAGGAATACATTTTTTAGTTCCAATATTTGTTCTTATATATCTACTAGTTTATATGAGGCTTACAGCTTCTTACTCTATTTTTTTTGCAACAATAACTTTAATTATAGTTAATCTTTTAAATAAAATTTTTAAAGAAAAGAGCTTTAAGAATGCTTTAATTTATTGGTACAACCAAACTGTTGTTGGTTTTGAAAAGGGTGCTTTGAATATGGTTAGTGTCGGAATAGCAATTGCAACAGCAGGTATTATAGTTGGTGCAGTTGGATCTACAGGTTTGAGTACTAATTTAATAATTGTAATCGAGTCGATTGCAAAAGATAATGTTATTATTCTCTTATTTTTAACTATTATTTTGTGTTTACTATTGGGCATGGGTTTACCAACTACGGCAAACTACGTTGTTGTAGCATCTCTAATGGCAACTGTTCTTGTGGATGTTGGAAATGCATCAGGATTTATTTTTCCTTTAATTGCGGTTCATTTATTCGTGTTCTATTTTGGCCTAATGGCAGACGTAACACCTCCAGTTGGCTTAGCATCTTACGCAGCTGCTGCTATTTCTGGTGGAGACCCATTAAGAACAGGGGCCCAGGCATTTTGGTATAGTCTGAGAACTGGAATACTTCCTATTGTATTCTTATTTAACAGTGAGTTATTATTAATTGGTATTGAAAGCATAT
>CACIGO010000040.1:0-2854 GCA_902586225.1 uncultured Pelagibacteraceae bacterium | reverse complement strand
TTCTAATACTTCAATAGGTGGAGATTTTTTTGAAGGAAATTTATTATTAATTTTAGATAGCATTAATAAGAAAAAGTTTAAACAAGCAGCTTTGAATTTAAAAAAATTGGAAAAGTTCAAAGAGGACGACTCATACAAATTTATAATTTATTCTAGCTTAAAAAGTTACATTGATCTTTTTATATATAAAAAATCTGACATTGTTGAGCAATTTGGAAAATTAGATTTGATAAACATGGCTTTTCAAAACTGTTATTTGAATTCCAAAAAAACTGAGCCTTATTTTTTAAATTTAATTAATGATCCTCAAAGTGATTACTCTAGATATACTTTTTTTTATTTGAGTAACGAAGTGTCTAATAATGACCTTGCAACAGTTGATAATTTTGCAGATACAATAGATCCTTTAAGAAGTAGTTTGCTTATTTCTCAAGTAAAAAAATGGATCGATGAAAAAAAATACAAAAAATTAACGCAGCATTTTTCATGTCAAAATGAGAATGATATTTTGGCAGAATTTTTTTTCCTTATATCTAATTTTTATTCATCTCAAGGTAGATTTGATTACTCAAACATATATTTAAATATTTCAAATTATTTAAATCCAAAATTTTATTTTAATTTATCTCTAATAGCTGAAAACTATCAGTCTAATAATAATTATGATCTAGCAAAAAAAACTTTCGAAAAATTTGATGATAAGGATGAAATATTTTTTTGGTACAAAACAAAGAAGATTGCGAGAATTATAGCAGAGGAGGAAAATTATGATGCAAGTTTGAACTATATATTAAAAAATCTCGAAAAATTTAATAATAAATCGACAAAGATGATTTATGATTTGGCAAATATTTACAAAAACTTTAAAAAATATGACGAGGCTATAAATTATTATACTTTGGTCTTAAAAAATTTGGATAAAAATTCTATGGCTTATGCAGATGTTCTTTATCGCAGAGGTGGAGCGTATGAGAGATTAAAAAATTATGATTTGGCGGATAAGGATTTGCTAAATTCAATTAAAATTAGACCTGACGAACCTTATACACTTAACTATCTAGCTTATAGCTGGTTAGAAAGAGGATATAAAATTGAAGAAGCAATAGAAATGTTAAATCAAGCTTATAAAGGGAAAGAAGAAGACCCTTATATAACAGACTCAGTTGGTTGGGGTTATTATTTGACAGGAAATTATATTGAAGCAGAAAAATATTTAAGAAAAGCTGTTGAATTGTTACCAAGTGATCCTGTTGCAAGTGATCATTATGGAGATGTTCTTTGGCAATTAAATAGAAAAATCCAAGCTAATTATTTTTGGAAAAGTGCTTTAAATAGCGATGAAGCAGACGAAGAATTAAAAATTAAAGTTAAGGAAAAATTATATAATGGATTAAATAATAATTCTTAAATGAAGTTTCATAAAATAAAATCTTTTGCAAAAGTTAACCTAACTTTAAAAATTCTAAATAAATACTCAAATGGTTATCATAAAATTGAAAGTTTAATATCTAAGATCAATTTGGCTGATGAGATTTTAATAAAAGAGATACAAGGTTCAAAAAATAGAATATCGTTTAGTGGAAAATTTTCCTCAAATATTTCAAATACAAATACAATTTCAAAACTACTAAAAATATTAAATGATCAAAATTATATTAAAAATAAAAAATTCAATATAAAAGTAAAAAAAAATATACCCCAATCCTCTGGCATGGGGGGAGGATCAATGAATGCAGCATCCATTTTGAACTATCTATTTAAAAAAAGGATAATTAAAATTACAAAAAATAATTTAATAAAAGTTGCAAATAAAGTTGGTTCAGATGTAATTTTGGGTCTTTATGAAAGTCCAATGATCCTAAAAGGGAAAAATATAAGTAAAATTAATAAAAAATTAAATTTTCATTTGTTAATAATAAAGCCTAATTTTGGATGTTCTACTAAGATGATTTATGCAAAACACAGAGGATTTTCAAAGAGCCTATTCAATAAATCAAACAAGATTAACGGACAGGATTTATTAAAAGTTTCGAATAACGATTTAGAGAGAGCAACCTTTAATAGATATCCAATTTTAGGAAAGATCAAAAGTTACTTGCAAAATTTAGATAATATTTACTTTGCAAATATGACAGGTTCAGGTTCGACTATAATTGGTTATTTTTTAACGAAAAATGCGGCAATAAAAGCTCAAAAAAAATTAAAAAATAAATATAAAAACTATTGGTGTATTTACTCTAAAACTATATAAAGCTTTTTTTTTGTGTTATACGAAAAACATCTTGGGGTGTAGCCAAGTGGTAAGGCAGCGGTTTTTGGTACCGCCATTCCTAGGTTCGAATCCTAGCACCCCAGCCATATATGAAAGCTTTACTTAAAAAAATTTTTCAGAATAAAAGAATTTCAAGTGATAAAGATCTCAAATTTCAAGATTTAAAAAATAAAAAGGGAGTATATAAAATATTTGGTGCAATAAATAATTACAATGATACTAGCGAGATTAGATATGTTGGTGGTTGTGTAAGAAAAATTTTAAATGATGAAAAAACAGACGATATCGACCTTGCAACTAATTTAACCCCTGATCAAGTTAAACAATGCTTAGATAAAAACCAAATAAAGTTTTTTGAAACAGGAATTGAACATGGCACAATCACAGCAGTGATTGAGGATCAAAATTTTGAAATTACAACATTAAGAAAAGATGTAAAAACAGATGGAAGGCATGCTGTCGTAGAATATACAGCCAATTGGAAGGAAGATTCATTAAGGAGAGATTTTTCAATAAATTCAATATATTCAGATTTAGACGGGAATTTATATGATCCAAATTCTGGTCATAAAGATTTAAATG
>CACIGO010000039.1:0-3036 GCA_902586225.1 uncultured Pelagibacteraceae bacterium | reverse complement strand
TGCTGTAAACTAATATTGAATTATTTGTTCTATAAAATTGTCTAAAAGATGCATCTCCTGATAATTTTTTAAGTTTTTTCAAATTCATTAAAATCAAAATCAATATTATTAGATATAATTAAGTACCTATTTTCAAGCTTTTCATCATATTCAAATTTTAATGTAAAAGTACTTTCTATATTTTTACCTAAGATTTCAGGCCATTCAATTAATCTAGCATAATCTTCTAAGTTTTCATTAATTCCTAAGTTATTTAATTCATTTTTATCTTTAATTCTGTAAAGATCAAAATGTCTAATAATCAAAGAATTAATCTCATATTCATTTATAATATTAAAAGTTGGACTAGGTATTTCTGTTTTTTCTAAACCATTTTTTGTTTGAAGATAATTGATTAGATGCCTAATAAATGTGGTCTTACCTACTCCAATGTTTCCATAAAAAAGCAAAGTTGTATTTTTGCTAACTTTACTTGCAATTTTTTCAGCAATTTTTTGTGTGATAATTTCTTTTGAAATATCTATTTTGCTACTTTTAGTAGCGATAGGCATCTGGTTTATAAGGTCCTTCTGGTGTTACACTTATATATTTTGCTTGATCATCTGATAATTTGGTTAATTTAGCTCCAACTTTTTCTAAATGAAGTCTGGCTACTTTCTCATCTAAATGTTTAGGTAAAACATATACTTTTTTCTCATATTTATCTGAGTTATTCCATAATTCTATCTGAGCTGTTACTTGATTTGTAAAAGAAGCACTCATTACAAAACTTGGGTGTCCTGTTGCACAACCAAGATTAACCAATCTACCTTCTGCTAATAAAATAATTCTTTTTCCATCCGGCAATGTAATTTCGTGAACTTGTGGTTTTATTTCATCCCATTTATAATTTTTAAGAGCATCAACTTGGATCTCATTGTCGAAGTGACCAATATTGCATAGGATTGCTCTATCTTTCATTTCTCTCATATGGTCAGCTGTCACAATATCTTTATTTCCTGTTGCCGTAACAACAATGTCGGCTTCTTTTATCATCTCATCCATTAAAACTACTTCATAACCTTCCATTGCAGCTTGGAGAGCACAAATTGGATCTGTTTCTGTAACCATAACTCTTGCACCGCTTTGACGAAGAGAAGCAGCGCTTCCCTTTCCAACATCTCCAAATCCAGCTACAATAGCTACCTTACCTGACATCATCACGTCAGTAGCTCTTTTAATTCCATCAACTAAGCTTTCTCTGCAACCATATAAATTATCGAACTTAGATTTTGTTACTGAGTCATTGACGTTTATTGCTGGGACAAGTAAATTGCCTTCACTTTCCATTTTTTTTAATGCTAAAACTCCTGTGGTTGTCTCTTCTGATAAACCTTTAACATCATTTAATAATTCTTTATAATCTTTGTGCATCAATGCTGTAAGATCGCCACCATCATCAAGTATCATATTTGGTTTCCAGCCATCTTTTCCTTCAATAGTTTGCTTTACACACCACCAATATTCTTCTTCTGTTTCGCCTTTCCAAGCAAATACAGGAATACCAGCTTTTGCGATTGCTGCTGCTGCATGGTCTTGTGTCGAAAAAATATTACATGAGGACCATCTTACTTCGGCTCCTAACTCAACTAAAGTTTCTATTAAGACAGCTGTTTGTATTGTCATGTGTAGACAACCAACAATCCGAGCTCCATTTAAAGGTTTCTTACCCTTATATTCTTCTCTAAGAGCCATTAATCCTGGCATTTCAGTTTCAGCCAGTGAAATTTCTTTTCTTCCAAATTCTGCTTCGGATATATCTTTTACTTTAAAATCTTCCATAGAAAGAGGCTTTTAACAATTTCACTTAATATATCAACAAAGATTTATGCTTCTGGGAAAATTATTTCAATTCTTGCCCCTTTATCTTTATTATTAGATGCGTTGATTTCGCCACCATGGATTTCAACTAAATTTTTGACAATATTTAATCCCAAACCCGAATGTTCTCCAAAGTTTTCAGGTCTATTACTATAAAATCTATTAAATATCTTATTTGTATCCTTTTCACTAAATCCAGTTCCCTGATCAACTACAACTAATTTAATTTTGTCATTCTTATCTTTTGATATTTCAACGGTAATTTCTTGATTATTTTCACTAAAAGAAATTGAGTTTTCTAATAAGTTTGCAATAATTTGTTCAATTCTATTTTCTATCCCTAAGATACTATAATTTTTAATTCCATTAGATTTCAATTTAATTCCAATCGATTTTTTTGTTTCATATATACTGTTAAAATCATCAACAACAGATTGAGCAATCTCTTTTAAATTTAATTTTTGCATTTTCTCAGAGGAAATTGCAGCCTCATCTCTTAGCATTTGAGAGTAATCAGTTATTAATCTTTCAATTCTCTCTACGTCATGTGATACTATATTAATTAATTTGTTTCTTTGAGACTTATCATTTGTTTCAGAAATTATCTCAGAAGCACTTTTTAGAGATGCCAAAGGATTTCTGATTTCATGCAAAAGATCTGTTGAATAATTTTCTGCTGTAGTAATTCTTTTGTTTAATTCATTAGTCATTTCCAATGTTGGTTTTTTCCTTACTTTTGTTTTTTATAATATTTGTATATTGAACCAAATTTTTAATTGGTTTTAAGAAGTATCTATTTAATACATATGAAAAAATTAAAATTACTAATGCGACAAGCAAAGCAGTTCTGATTATAAAATTTCTTCTTTCATCTATGGCAACCTTTATTTCATTGGCATTTTCACTAATAGCTAAATAGCCTATTGTTTTGTTTTCACTAACTACATTTTTAACAGTTACTAATAAAAATTGATCATAGTTTTCTTTAGAATAAGTTAATGGTTTTCCATAATCTGATGAATATGAATACTTTTTTAAATCTTCAAATATTTCTTTACTTTCAAAGCTTTTATTAATCTCTTCCAAATTCTTATTTTGAATACTTTGATTATTTAAGTCACTCATTTCAATTATGTTTAGACTTCGTGAGAAAGCATTTGGATCTAAGTCTAATGT
>CACIGO010000038.1:0-3289 GCA_902586225.1 uncultured Pelagibacteraceae bacterium | reverse complement strand
AAAACTATAATTTTATTTTTTTTATTCTTATTTAAAAATAGTTTCAATTTTTTTCTAACTAATGGATGAACTACGGAAGATATTTTTTTTAAATTTTTTTTATCTTCGTTAATTGCTTTTATTAATTGAGTTTTTGATATCGGGAACGATTTAACATATAGAGGGAGTTTTTTACTTAACTTCTTGTAACATTCCAAATTATTTTTATAAATAATTGCAACTTCCTTATCTGCATTAAAAACTGGCGATTTAAATAATTTTGATATAAAAGATTTACCAGCTCCAATCCCTCCTATAACCCCAATTCTAACCATTTAAATTTAAATACATCTCCCACCATCAACTTCTAAAACTGTTCCTGTTATCATGCTTGCTTCATCAGAACAGAGAAAACATGCTGCATTACCCATATCTTCAGGACTAGAAAATCTACCTATTGGGATTGTTGATAAAAAAGCTTGTTTTTTTTTAGGTGTGTTACCTCCCATAAATGACTTTAATAATGGTGTTTTTCCAGCAACAGGCGCTATTGCATTAACTCGTACCTTAAAAGGAGCCAATTCAACAGCCATAGCTTTTGTTGCAGTGATCATCCAACCTTTACTTGCATTATACCAATTCAATTTAGGTCTTGGAGATAATCCTGCTGTTGAAGCAACATTTAAGATAACCCCTCTTTTTATTTTTTTCATTTTTGGCACAAAATATTTTCCACAATAGTAAACCGACTTTGCATTTACATTAAATACTTTGTCAAATTCTCTCTCGGTTACGGCTTCCATGGGTTTAGGTTTATGTGTTATACCAGCATTATTTACAAATATATCCACAGAATTATACTTTTTATAAGCATATTTTAGTAAAGAATTGAAGTTTGATGCTTTAGAAACATCAGCAACAAAATAATCCTGAGACAAATTCTTAGAAACCTTCTTTAATAATCTTGAATTTAAATCAACCAAAATTAGATTAGCACCTTCTTCGGTAAATTTTTTTGCTATTCCTTTACCAAAGCCAGAAGCTGAGCCAGTTATTATTGCTATTTTGTTATTAAGTCTCACTAATTTTAAGTTTCTAAAAATTTTACTACTTTTTGATCAATCCTTGGTTCAATGTCATGCCATATACTAAATGCTTTTTGTGCTTGAAATAAGAACATATTTAAACCATTTTCAATTATATTTCCTGGTTTATTTCCAGCTTCCGAAAAATCAGTATTGAATGGATTGTAAATAACATCAAAAAATAGTTTATTATTTCCACTAATTGAAAAATCAATTCCGAATTTATCATTTTCTCTTAGTCCTAAGCTAGTAGCATTAATAATCATATCAAATTCAGGTAGTGCTCCCCAATCTATTACCTCTATTCCTTCAAATAAATTTTTTAATATTTGTGCTTTCTCTTTGGTTCTATTGCTCAAATAAATTTGTTGAGCGTTCATTTTTTTTAAAACATAAATGATCGAGGGTACAACACCTCCAGCTCCCAAAATAACCACTCTTTTATTACTAACATCATAATCCAATTTTTTTATACTAAGCTCAAATCCGTCTATATCGGTATTATAGCCGGTAACATTTCCATTGCTAAGACAAACTGTATTTACAGATTGAGTTCTTAATGCATGACCGCTTAGTACATCTAAATGAGGGATAATTTTTTTTTTAAAAGGTACTGTAATGTTAATACCGTCTAATTGACCATTCTTGATATTACTACATAATTCTTTTAGATCATCATCGTATGCTTGTAATTTTCCATAAATTGCCTCGATATTATTTGAGTTTAACCAATAATTTTGAAGCTTAGGCGATAATGAATGCTCAATAGGATTTCCAACTACTAAATATTTTTTCATTATAAGTCTTCAATATATTGTTTGATTTTATCAACAGGAAGGCCCATAATAGTATTTTTATCTCCTTCAATTTTAGAAAATAAATTTTTTCCTTCGCCTTCAATTTGGTAGACATTATAAGCATATAATGCTTCATCTGTTATTTTGCTTAAATATTCTCTTAGGTCATTATCATTAAATTCTTTCATCGTTAAATTTGCTTTATCTGTATAATTCCATACCATTGATCCATTTTTTGATATACATACAGAACTTATTAAATTGTGCATTTTTCCATTTAGTTTTTTCAAAATATTGAATGCTTGTTCTCGATTTTCAGGTTTAGAAATTAGCTCTCCGTCTAAGTCTATAACACTATCTGCTCCCAAGACAAACTGATCATATAATTTTTGGCTCACTTTGTTTGCTTTTAATTCAGCTAAATTTTTTGAGATAATTTCTGGAGTTGCGCCTTCATTTAGTAAGCTTTGTTTTACAGGCTCTTCATCAACATTTGAATGTTCAACGATGCAATTAATATTATATTTTAATAAGATTTCATGTCTTACTTTACTTTTTGAGGCCAAAACTAGTTTAAGCATTTTTATTTTTTATTTCATATATTTTAATAACTGATGCAGCAGTCTCTTCAACAGATTTTCTTGTTACATCGATTGTGGGCCACTTATTTCTTTTGAAAATTTTCTTTGACTGCTCAACCTCAATTTTAAT
Organism: uncultured Pelagibacteraceae bacterium; assembly: GCA_902586225.1. Taxonomy (GTDB): domain Bacteria; phylum Pseudomonadota; class Alphaproteobacteria; order Pelagibacterales; family Pelagibacteraceae; genus Pelagibacter. Next base: position 717 of record CACIGO010000038.1, on the reverse strand, counting down.
TTTTTCTAAGTCGGTATAGTCAGATGCTTCATTCTCTTTAAGAGAATTAAGTCTATTACGTCGAATATCAAATAATCTTTCGGCCTCTGTTACTAAACCGATTACACACAAATTTTTTGATTCCAGAACATCTTTGGGGATTTTCATTTCATTCACTAGTGGTATATTGGCAGTTTTTAGACCTTTATTTGCCAAATAAATAGAGGTTGGTGTTTTGCTTGTTCTACTAACACCTATTAATATTATATCTGACTCGAGAACATTATCTGTTTGATTGCCATCATCATGGTTCATTGTAAATTGTATCGCTTCAATTCTTTTGTAATACTCTTCATCTAAAATGTGTTGGCCACTAGGTTTATGAGTCGCTTTTTGATTCAGAATTTTTGAAAAATTTAAAATTAGATCTCCTAAAACACCAAAACATGGTATACTGGTTTTATTTGCTTCTTCGGCTAAATATTTTGCTAGTTTACTATTTACTACAGTATATAAAATAATCGGGCTATCTTTCTCCTTTGCATTTCTAAGGATGGTTGTTATTTGACTTTCTGTTCTTGTAAAAGAAAATTTATTAAGTTCATAATTGAAGTTACTAAATTGAGCTTTTAAAGCCATGAAAATTCTTTCCAATGTTTCACCTGTCGAATCTGAAATTAAAAATATTTGATGTGTATTTTTCATGTATAAATTGTTTATAAATTAGTTTTAACTTAA
>CACIGO010000037.1:0-3365 GCA_902586225.1 uncultured Pelagibacteraceae bacterium | reverse complement strand
CTTATTATAAAAAATGGAAATTGTTATATTGAAGGAAAGCTTACCAAGACTAATATTGGTATTCAGAATGGAAAAATCTCAATAATTGGTGATTTAAATAACGAACAAAGTAAAGAAACTATTGATGTGAGTAATTTACTAGTTTTACCTGGTTGCATGGATACCCAGGTTCACTTTAGAGAGCCTGGATCAACAAATGCAGAAGACTTACATACTGGAAGCAAAGCAGCTATTGCTGGAGGTATTACGAGTGTTTTTGAGATGCCAAACACAAATCCTCCAACTGCAAATATGAAAGAATTTAACAACAAGTTAAGTCTTGCTAAAAATAGGATGTATTCAAATTACGCATTTTACTTTGGAGCAACTCCAGATAATTCATCCGATTTAGCAAAACTTAAAGGTTTAGATGGTTGTTGCGGAGTAAAACTTTTTGCTGGATCGTCAACTGGAAATCTTTTGGTTGATAAAGAAGAAGATATTGAGAAGGTCTTTCAAAATACTTCAAAAATAGTTGCGGTACATTCTGAAGATGAGGAAATAATTAATTTAAGAAAAAAATTAATTGAAGAAGGCAATGTTCATACTCATCCTGTATGGAGGAATGAAGAATGTGCAATGTCATCTACAAGAAGGATTGTTAGGATTGCAAAAAGACTTAATAAAAAAGCACATATATTACATGTGACAACAAAAGAAGAAGTAGATTTCCTTTCTCAGAATAAAGGAAACATAACTTTTGAAATTACTCCACAACATCTAACAATATATGCACCAGATTGTTATGACAAACTTGGAACCTTTGCTCAGATGAACCCTCCTTTGAGAGACAAGTCTCATTATGATAGACTATGGTATGCTATTAGAAATAACTATAATGATACTATTGGTTCAGACCATGCACCACATTTAAAAGAAAATAAATTAAAAGAATATCCCCAGTCACCCTCTGGTATGCCTGGTGTCCAAACATTATTACCCGTTATGCTAAATCACGTGAATGACAAAAAACTTACATTAGATCAGCTAATTAAACTTCTTTGTGAAAACCCAGTTTCTGTATTTGGTATCAAAAATAAAGGATTTATTAAAAAAGACTATGATGCTGACTTTACAATAATAGATATGAATCGAACAATTGAAATTAAAAACGAAAATATTCATAGTAAGTGTGGATGGAGCCCATTTGATGGCTATAAATTTAAAGGTTCGCCAGTTTGTACAATTATTAATGGAGATATTAAAATGAAAGAGGATGAAATTTTAGGAAATCCATCTGGTAAACCAATTCTTTTTGATTAATTTATATAGTTTTACTTGAATAAATATTAACAAGTGTCACTCCAACTACAATAAGAAACATCCCTAATATAGCTTGCCAATTTAAAGATTGTTTAAAAAAAATATATCCCAATATTGCAATAGTAAAAATACCAAGTCCACTCCAGGTTCCATAAACAATTGCAATAGGTAGTTTATCAACAACAAAAGTAAGTAAATAAAAAGCAGATAAATAAAATCCAGCCAAAAATACTGTTGGTGTTACTTTTGTAAAGTTTTGAGTAACAGGAAGAAGCATTGTTCCACAAACTTCGCAAATAATTGCTCCTACTAAAAAAAGATATGTCTTAAACATTATTTTAAAATATTACTATTTATTAAGTTTTCTTTTATCTCATCAAGAATTACAGGATCATCAATCGTTGCAGGCATTTTATATTCTTCTTTGTCAGCAATTTTTCTAATTGTTCCTCTTAAAATTTTTCCAGATCTAGTTTTGGGTAATCTTTTAACAACAATTGCAATTTTAAAAGCTGCAACAGGTCCAACTTTATCTCTAACCATTTGTACACACTCTTTTGAAATAGTCTCATTATCCTTTGAAACTCCTGCTTTTAGAGCAATTAAACCAATTGGTAATTGTCCTTTCAGCTGATCTTTTATTCCTATCACTGCACATTCAGCAACAGACTGATGTTCAGACAAAACTTCCTCTATTGCACCAGTGGAAAGTCTATGACCTGCAACATTTATTATGTCATCTGTTCTCGACATAATCCAAATATATCCATCATCATCAATATGCCCTGCATCGTAAGTTTGGTAGTAGCCATTATAATTTGACATATAATTTTCTTTATATCTCTCATCTGCATTCCATAGTGTTGGAAAAGTACCTGGCGGTAATGGAAGTTTAACCACAATATCTCCCATCTCATTTGGTTTAGCTATTGTTTGATCGGGTTTAATTATTTTTACATCATAACCTGGGACTGCTTTGCAAGCTGATCCATATTTTGTTTCTTGCATTTCTATTCCTGTACAGTTTGAACTTATCGCCCAACTCGTTTCAGTTTGCCACCAATGGTCAATTACGGGAACTTTAAGTAAATTCTCAGCCCATTTAATAGTATCAGGGTCTGCTCTTTCACCTGCTAAAAATAATGACTCAAATGAACTTAAATCATATTTAGAAAAAAACTTACCCTCTGGATCTTCTTTTTTTATTGCTCTAAATGCAGTTGGCGCTGTGAATAAAGATTTAATTTTATATTCTGAGATTATTCTCCAAAATACTCCAGCATCAGGAGTACCCACAGGTTTGCCCTCAAATAAAAGAGTTGCACAACCTTTGAATAATGGAGCATAGACAATATAGGAATGTCCTACTATCCAACCAATATCACTTGCTGACCACCATACATCATCTTGATCAATGTTATAAATATTTTTCATTGTCCATTTAAGAGCAACTATGTGACCACCAATATCTCGAACAATCCCCTTTGGAATACCAGTGGTTCCTGAAGTATAAAGGATGTAAGCATAATCATTGGCACCTATCTCAACGCAATCTTTATCATCTGCTCCGGATAGTGCTTCATCCCAACTTATTTCTAATGGTTTATTTAATTTTACCTCGTGTCCTTTTCTTTGAAATAATATTACTTTTTCAACTTGGTGTTTTGCTAATTTTAAAGCCCCATCTACAAGCGGTCTATACTCAACTGTTCTTCCAGGCTCAAATCCACATGATGCTGTAATTAAAATTTTAGCTTTACTATCATCAATTCTACTAGCTAATTCATTAGAGGCAAAACCACCGAATACAACAGAGTGAATTGCTCCAATTCTCCCACATGCAAGCATCGCAACTACCGATTCTGGTATCATCGGCATATAAATTATTACTCGATCTCCTTTTTTAACTCCTTGCTTATCTAAAGCGCCTGCAAATTTTGAAACTTTTTCTTTTAATTCTTTAAAAGTAAACTTTGCTTTATTACCTGTTATTGGGCTGTCGTAGATTAAAGCTGTTTTATCACCCCTTCCTTGATCAATGTGAAGGTCTAAGGCGTTGTAGC
>CACIGO010000036.1:0-3463 GCA_902586225.1 uncultured Pelagibacteraceae bacterium | reverse complement strand
TGAGATTTGGATAAGTTTCATGATTAAAAACAATAAAGCCAATATCTACAGGAACTTTTTTACCATTAATTAAAGTATCTAAAGTATATGAATGACCACCAAAATGATCTTCGCTTTCGAATAAATCAACATGATGTTTTTTGGAAAGCTTTTGTGCTGCTGATAAACCAGAGATTCCTGAACCGATTACTGCAATTCGCATTAAGGCTATGCTGCGTCTTCTTTAAACTCATCCATACTTGGACATGTGCAGAATATATTTTTATCTCCATAAACATTGTCTACCCGAGCAACTGGAGGCCAAAATTTGTTTTGTTTTAAAAAACTTGCAGGATATGCTGCTTCTTGTCTTGAATATTTATGTTCCCATACATCAGATGATAATTCAGTATCAGTGTGAGGAGCGTTTTTAATTGGATTATCAATTTTATCAAATTCACCTGATTTAATTTTTTCAATTTCTTGTTTAATCTTAATTAAAGTGTCACAAAATCTGTCTATTTCTGATAAACCTTCGCTTTCAGTTGGCTCTATCATCATAGTGCCAGCTACAGGCCATGACATAGTTGGTGCGTGAAATCCAAAATCTATCATTCTTTTTGCAATATCTTCTTCGGTTACCCCTGTTTCAGATTTAATATTTCTAATATCAATTATGCACTCGTGTGCAACATTGCCATTTGCACCTTTGTACAAAATAGGAAAGTGATCTTTAAGTCTATGAGCAATATAATTTGCGTTTAAAATTGCAACTTGAGTAGCAAGCTTTAATCCTTCTGATCCCATCATTTTAATATACATCCAAGAGATTGATAGAATACTTGAACTACCCCAAGGAGCTGCTGATACTGCTCCAATTCCACTTGTTGGTCCGCAATCTTTTATTACTGGATGATTAGGCAGATAAACTTGTAAATGTTTTTTACAAGCTATAGGTCCCATTCCAGGTCCGCCACCACCGTGAGGAATACAAAATGTTTTATGCAGATTAATATGACAAACATCTGGACCAAAATTTCCAGGCTTTGCAACTCCAACAAGGGCATTTAAATTTGCTCCATCCATATAGACCTGTCCACCATGTTTATGAACTAACTCACAAATATCAGTTATTTTTTCCTCAAATACTCCATGGGTAGATGGGTAAGTTACCATTAAAGCTGCGAGATTTTCTGAATGTTGCTCTACTTTTTTCTTTAAATCATCGAAATCTACATTTCCCTCTTTATCACAATTAACAACAACCACTTTCATTCCAACCATTTGTGCGCTTGCTGGATTTGTACCATGTGCCGAACTTGGGATTAAACAAATATTACGATGAGCTTCATCTCTATCTAAGTGGTACTTTCTTATAACCATTAGACCTGCATATTCTCCTTGAGCGCCTGCATTAGGTTGTAGAGAGACACCAGAAAAACCTGTTATAGATCTCAACCAATTTTTTAAATCAGTAAACAAATCTCTAAAACCTTCCATTTGTTCAACTGGAACAAAAGGATGAGGCTCTGCAAATTCTTTCCAAGAAATTGGGATCATTTCAGCAGCAGCATTTAACTTCATTGTGCACGAACCAAGTGCTATCATAGTTCTATTCAATGCTATATCCTTATCCTCTAGCTTTTTAAGATATCTAAGCATTTCAGTTTCTGAATGATATAAGTTAAAAATTGGATGCTCTAAATATTTTGAAGTTCTTAATAAATTTTTTGGTAAATTAGGTAATTTAACTGAAGGATCCTCTTTTTTTATTGATTCTGCGGCATTAAAAATTTTTAATAATTGATTTACTCTATAAACGTTTTTTCTTTCATCGAAAGAGACAGCAAGCATTTCAGAATTTACTTTTCGTATATTAACTTTCTGATTTAGAGCATTTTTATAAATTTGATCAGTCTTTTCTTTGGTAATAATTGTAACAGTATCAAAAAAATAATCAGAATAAATTTCATAACCTGACTGTTTTATTTTATCAGCAAAACTTTTTGCTAATTGAGAAACTCTTTCAGAAATATTTTTAATTCCATCTGGGCCATGATAAATAGCATATGCTGCTGAAACAATTGCTAATAAAGCTTGGGCAGTACAAATATTGCTTGTCGCCTTATCTCTTCTGATGTGTTGCTCTCTAGTTTGTAAAGATAATCTGTATGCCTTGTTACCATGTCTATCAACTGACACACCAACAATTCTACCAGGCATCGATCTCTTATACTCGTCTTTAGTCGCAAAAAATGCTGCATGTGGACCTCCATACCCCATTGGTATTCCAAATCGCTGAGAGCTTCCTACTGCTATATCAGCACCAAGTTCTCTTGGTGTTTTTAATTTTGCCAAAGCTAATAGATCACATGCTAATACAGCCTTACCGTTTTTTTTATGAATTTTGCTAATTGCTTCACTTGGGTCTTTAATATCTCCTAAAGTTCCGGGATATTGTAAAATTCCACAAACTAGATCTTCTTTTAATTGGTCTAAAACTTCATCTTCTTTTCCAACTAAAACTTTTAAACCCATTGGTTCAGCTCTAGTTTGAATTACATTTATTGTTTGAGGATGGCAATCCTCAGATACAAAAACTAAATTACTATCTTTTTTATTTAATCTATGACTTAGACCCATGGCTTCTGCTGCTGCTGTACCTTCATCCAATAAAGAAGCATTAGCGATATCCATTCCAGTAAAATCTACAATCATTTGTTGAAAGTTTAACAACATCTCAAGTCTTCCTTGAGCTACTTCAGGCTGATAAGGTGTATATGATGTATACCAGCCTGGATTTTCTAAAATATTTCTTAAAATTACATATGGCGTATAAGTTCCATAATAACCCATTCCAATAAAATTTGAGTAAACATGATTTTTTTTTGAAATTGCTCTTAATTTTCTTAACGCCTCATATTCCGAATTAGATTCTCCGATATTAAGCTCACCTTTAAACATTATTTTTTCTGGAACAGTGTTATTCATTAAATCATCTATTGATTGATAATTTAATTCTTTTAACATTTTTGATTGGTCTTCTTTAGAAGGTCCAATGTGTCTTTTTATAAAATCTTTTTCTGAATTTGGTAACATTATGCTGATGTCTCCTTTGCAAATTTTTCATATTCTTCTTTACTCATAAGACTATCCATTTCAGATTTGTCTTTTATTTTAAGTTTAAAAAACCATGCAGACTCTTCTGGGTCTTCATTTATTTTTGATGGATCATCAACTATCATTTGATTTGTATCTATAACTTCTCCACTAACAGGAGTGTAAACATCACTAGCAGCTTTCGTTGACTCAACCACTCCAGCAGTTCCATCTTTATCGACATTTGAACCTTTCTCTGGGAGTTCAGCAAATACTATATCCCCAAGCATTTCTGTTGCATGCTTGGTTATTCCAATTGTAGCTTCTTCTCCATCTAGTTTAATCCACTCATGTTCTTTTGAATATTTAACTTCAGACATTAATT
>CACIGO010000035.1:0-2500 GCA_902586225.1 uncultured Pelagibacteraceae bacterium | reverse complement strand
CTTCGACTGATTGTAGGCATGCAGTTTCAGGTTCTATTTCACTCCCCTAATAGGGGTTCTTTTCACCTTTCCCTCACGGTACTAGTTCACTATCGGTCACTGAAGAGTATTTAGGCTTAGAGGGTGGTCCCCCTATATTCGAGCAGGATTTCACGTGTCCCGCTTTACTCAAGAAACTTGTTAAACATTACTCATACGGGACTATCACCCTCTGTGGTTAGCTTTTCCAAACTATTCAAATTTTTTTAACAAATCTACTGGCCTATTCCGTTTTCGCTCGCCACTACTCACGGAATCTCAATTGATTTCTTTTCCTCCGGTTACTTAGATGTTTCAGTTCTCCGGGTTATCTCTTTAAACCTATGTATTCAGTTTAAAGTAACACATAAAGTGTTGGGTTTCCCCATTCGGAAATTTACGGATCAAAACTTGCATACAGCTCCCCGTAACTTATCGCAGTATACCACGTCCTTCATCGGCTTTCAGTGCCAAGGCATCCGCCACACGCCCTTAAACGCTTAATTTATGCACAGAAAAAAATTCTGTGTTGAATTAAATTTTTATTTAATATTCATCTTTTCGAATATTAATTGATTGTTCTTAACTAAGAACAATCGGATATAGATATTGATAATATAAAAAAATTTTTTACGAAATAAAATAACTAGTGTTTCATGGTGGAGGATAGCGGGATCGAACCGCTGACCTCCTGAATGCAAATCAGGCGCTCTCCCAGCTGAGCTAATCCCCCAGAATTTAATGGTGGGCCGAGAAAGACTCGAACTTTCGACCCCACCCTTATCAAGGGTGTGCTCTAACCAACTGAGCTACCGGCCCTTTACATAGAAGAGTGAAACACAAATTTTAAGAAGAGAAATGAGGACGGTCAACATTAACCTGTTATATTTTTTAGATTAAGAAAAATTTCTTAATCATCCTTAGAAAGGAGGTAATCCAGCCGCAGGTTCCCCTACGGCTACCTTGTTACGACTTCACCCCAGTCGCTGACTATACCGTGGTCAAGGGTTTAAAACCTTGCCTTAAGGTAGAACCAACTCCCATGGTGTGACGGGCGGTGTGTACAAGACCCGGGAACGTATTCACCGCGGCGCGCTGATCCGCGATTACTAGTAATTCCAGCTTCATGTACTCGAGTTGCAGAGTACAATCCGAACTGAGGCATCTTTTTAGGATTTGCTTGACGTCGCCATCTTGCTTCCTATTGTAAATGCCATTGTAGCACGTGTGTAGCCCAACACGTAAGGGCCATGAGGACTTGACGTCATCCCCACCTTCCTCCAGCTTATCACTGGCAGTTCTTTCAGAGTGCCCAACCTAATGATGGCAACTAAAAGTGAGGGTTGCGCTCGTTGCGGGACTTAACCCAACATCTCACGACACGAGCTGACGACAGCCATGCAGCACCTGTGTTTCGTCCGGCCGAACCGAAAACTTTAATCTCTTAAAGTCGCGACGAACATGTCAAGTGTTGGTAAGGTTCTGCGCGTATCTTCGAATTAAACCACATGCTCCACTACTTGTGCGGGTCCCCGTCAATTCATTTGAGTTTTAACCTTGCGGTCGTACTCCCCAGGCGGTGTGTTTAATGCTTTCGCTGCGACACTGAAAATAAATTTCCAACGTCTAACACACATCGTTTACGGCATGGACTACGAGGGTATCTAATCCTCTTCGCTACCCATGCTTTCGTTCCTCAGCGTCAGTAATGATCCAGAAAGCTGCCTTCGCAATTGGTATTCTTTCTAATATCTACGAATTTCACCTCTACACTAGAAATTCTGCTTTCCTCTATCATACTCTAGCTAAAAAGTTTTGATGGCAGTTCCAGAGTTAAGCTCTGGGATTTCACCACCAACTTTTTTAACCACCTACGAACTCTTTAAGCCCAGTAATTCCGAACTACGCTAGGTCCCTTCGTATTACCGCGGCTGCTGGCACGAAGTTAGCCGGACCTTCTTATTCGGGTACAGTCATTTTCTTCCCCGACGAAAGAGCTTTACAACCCAAAGGCCTTCTTCACTCACGCGGCATCGCTGCATCAGAGTTTCCTCCATTGTGCAATATTCCCTACTGCTGCCTCCCGTAGGAGTTTGGGCCGTGTCTCAGTCCCAATGTGGCTGATCATCCTCTCAGATCAGCTATTGATCAAAGTCTTGGTAGGCCATTACCCCACCAACAAACTAATCAAATGCAGGCTCATCCTTCGGCGCATAAAGCTTTCTCTGTAAAGACTTATGAGGTATTAGCACAAGTTTCCTCGTGTTATTCCTCACCAAAGGGGAGATACCTACATGTTACTCACCCGTCTGCCACTAAGTATTGCTACTTCGTTCGACTTGCATGTATAAGGCGTGCCGCCAGCGTACGTTCTGAGCCATGATCAAACTCTCAAGTTTAAAAACGGCGCACACTAGCTTCTACATAAATACTAAGAATAATATTTATGTAATGTTGAAGTGTGTACGACAAATTTTGGTAA
>CACIGO010000034.1:0-4781 GCA_902586225.1 uncultured Pelagibacteraceae bacterium | reverse complement strand
TTATTCAAAAGTTTATTAAATTTGAATGATTTTTTTGTTAAAGCCCAAGATGGAGTTGGGTGACAATTAAAAAAAATTTTATTTTTGCTTAATTTATAAAATTTTGAAGCAATCCTATAAGATGATTTATTCCCAAATAATATATATTTTGCTCTAATAAAATTTGATTTAAAAATTTGATCTCTGTAAGTTTTTGTAAAAAAAGATCCGACTTCCGGATATTCAGGTATAGCTTTATGTTGCACATCCCAAACTGTAAAAATATAAGGAAGACTAAAAGGATATCTCATTTCTGATGAAATGGGCCATATAATTTCAACATTATTTTTTCTTAGATAATTTTCTATTTTATTAAATCCTAAAAGGTTGAAGAAATTATTAATAAAAGAATACTTAGAAAAAAAAAAATTAGTCAATTTTAAAATATTATCGTTTTCATAATACTTAAAATAATTAAATTTTTGTTTTTTTATTTTATTTTCAATTTCTTTGCTATAATCATTTATTATTACAAAGAAAAGTTTATGATTAATTAATTTGGGATTCGCAATTAAATTGTCTAGAATGTCGTATGTTATTGTATATCCGCCGCCCTCTTTAGAATTTCTAGATTTAATAATAATACCTAAGTTCATTTATCACAATTTTTTATAACCTTGCAAATAAAGTCTATTTTACTATTAGTGATATTATGGCTAGAGGGTAAATATAAACCATTTTTCCACAAGTAATTACTATTTAAAGTCTTGTGTTTTTTGTTAATAATTTTTCTGAAGCAAGGTTGTGTCCCTATTGATTTAAAAAAATCTCGAGAGTCTACACCTCTTTTTTTCAAATATTTTTTAAGTTTATTTTTTGAAAGTTTGAAATTTTTATTAATTAAAATTCCAACCATCCAATAAACATTTTTATAATTTTTTTTACTAAATTGAAAAGATATCCCTTTTAGATTTTTTAAGTTTTTTTCATATCTTCTTTGTATCTTTATCTTCTTAGATATTGTCTTTTCTATTCTTTTTAATTGATTGTTTACAAGAGCTGCTTGGTAGCCTGTCATTCTAAAATTGTATCCTCTTATAAAATGAACAAACCTTGGCTTGGTAAAACCAAGATTTCTATACAATTTTAATTTTTTATAAAATTGTTTATTGTTTGTAGTTATAATACCACCCTCACCTGAGGTAATTATTTTATTTGCATAAAAACTGAAGCAACCACAAAAACCGTATGAGCCAACTTTTTTTTTGCCAATTTTTGCACCGTGAGCTTCAGCAGCGTCTTCAATTACTTTTAAATTATATTTATTTGCAATTGAGTTGATTTTTGACATATCTACTGGGTTACCTAAAAAATGGACAACAACAATTGCTTTAGTGTTTTTTGTTATTTTTTTTTCAATTAAACTTGTATCTAAATTCCAACTATTTAAATCACTATCTATTGGTATTGGAATACAGTTATTATGAGTAATTGCTAAAGCTGAGGCTATATTTGTAGTTGAGCTAACAATTATTTCACTTTTTTTTGGTAAATTTAAAGCAGAAATTGATAAATGCAATGCACTTGATCCGTTGGTTACAGCAACTGAATATTTTACTCCTATATATTTTGCAAAGTTTCTTTCTAAATCGGTAATTGATTTTCCAAATGTTCCAGAAATTTCTCCTTTATCTAAAGCTTTAATCAAAGCATTTTTGTCAGACTTTGATATTTCAGGTTCAAATACCGGGATCATTTTTTAACTTTTACGATAACTTTATCAAATTCCTGCCCTAAAAATGGACCCTGTTTAACACTTATACATTGCATATCTTCTAAAACTTTAATTGCATGAATTCCATGTTTAAGAACTATGGCATCCCCTTTATTTAAAATTATTTTTCTTATTATTTTTTTTTTATCTGTATATAAATCAACTCTAACTTTTCCCTTTTGAACAATAAACATTTGTTGTAAATCATTAATAACTCGTTTAAATGGTCGATGATAATGAGGTGGTTCAACGAAACCTTTTTTATGGGAAAGAATTCCAAATTGAAAAGATGATTTAGCCGGAGATAGAAATGTTGTTTGATTTTTTTTTAACCTTGATCGAATAATTTCTGCATAATGTTTTTTGTTATAAATGATAAGTTCATGATCTTTTGACATAAAAATTATTCCACTTTTTTTATAACTTTCGCCGGGTTTCCAGAAACTAGACAAAAATCTGGAACATCTTTAGTAACTATACTTCCAGCTGCAACAATTGAGGATTCACCTATTGTAACACCTTTAAGTATAATACTTCTGGCACAAATCCAAGCGTTTTTTTTTATATGAATTTTTTTTGAATTCACTTCATTCCATTTCATTTGATTATTTCTAAATCTTGACAAATCATCTTTTCTCAATTTTGAATCTATAGAATGGCTGTCGTGATCAAAAATTAAACATTCATATGACACCAAAACATCATCTTCAATTAAGATTTGGTCTTTACAATCAATTATTGATTTGCCTCCAACAAATACGTTATTCTTAATTTCAATTTTACTTTTATTAGTTTCAGTTACTAATCTTCCATTAATAAGGCATTCATTTCCGATATTAATCTTACTATCATTACTCCTTTTTTCAATTCTACAAAACAGCTGACTATTGGTTCCAAGATTATCGATTAGTTTTTTGTTATAGTAATTTATAATTATTTTAATTAATTTAACTATGTATTTTAACATTTTGATTATTTAAAACATAAAAACCATTTTCCAATAGAAATAAAATCATTCCAAGATGAATCTATAACATAAACTCTAGAAAACTTTCTCTCAAATTTTTTTGACCACCAATTAATACTATTATTATGAAAACTCTGATACGTTTTCATCCAACCTTCATCAATATTCTTTTTTGAAAGAGGCATCATGTGAAATGAGCCAATTTTAGTACAATAATGTAAATTATCAATTACTGCGTCTATGCCTTCATCAGTGAAATGTTCTAATGAACCAATCGAATAAGAATAATCAAAAAATTCGGCTGGATAATCTAATTTGGTTGCATCAATACATTTTAAAAAATTTGGATCAACTCCTTTTTCTATAGCTACTTTTAATAGGTTATTGGATATATCGCATCCATAAATTTGGGCTTTGCTATTTATTTTCTTTAAATCAATTATATTTTTACCAGTTCCGCATGCTAAATCTAAAATTTTACATTCTTTGTTGTTAAATAAGAGCTGTATTTCATTCCAAACATTATCTTCACCCCACTCATCAATTCTTTCGGCTGCTTCTTTTTGATCATACAACTGAATATCTTGATCCTTACCTATTTTTTTTTTATTTTTATTAATTAATATAAAATAGTAAATTTTTTTTAAATAATAGACAATTATCGGTGGTAGTATATTTTTTATTAATTCTTTCATCTTACAATAATATTTTTTAACTTATTAAAAAAACTTAATTCTTTTTTCAAGAAAATTGAAATTTTGTTTAAATTTTCTAAATTTTCCTTTACATCGACGTTTATATTGTATGATTTATTAATTTTTTCTGGCTTTGAATTAAACACGTCACTTTTTGACCCATGTAACCCTGAACCATCAAAACCATTATTTGATACGTATGTGTATCCAGGGAACATGTTTAATTTATTTTCATTAAATGAAAATAAGTAAAATAATATTCCCCAAGAATTATAATCTGTATAAAGTTGTTTTTTTAAAAAATTAAAATAATTAAATGAGCCATTTATATTAAACTTGTGTTTTAAATTACCTTCACTTTTTATTTTTTTATATAGAGTTAAAATTTTTTTTTTGTCTTCAATAAATTTTAAAAAATTAATCCATCTATTTTTCCAAGTTCCCCAACCCCAGCAGGAAACTAAATTTAAGAAATAAGATTCATCCGATTGACCATTAATGGGATAACTATAACCTGAAATTTGCAAAATTTTTTCATTTGATTCAAATTTAACTAATGAGTCATTCATATAAATAATAAAATTTTTATCCAAAACTAGATCGTCTTCTATGACTATTATTTTATTAAAACTATTTAGAACTTTTGATACTCCATTTGTTAAATTATTAAATAACCCAATGTTTGTAGTATTGGCATTAATCCTTATATTATTAAATTTTTTATAAAATTTATTAGAAATTTCGTTTACTTTTTTTACATTTTCTTCATCTTCTTTGTTTTTTGGTCCGTCTATAAAAATATAGATTTTAGAGTCTATAAAATTTGTGCATTTAACCAAACTATTAAGTATATTCTTTGTATGTTCGGGCCTATTATACAAAAAAACTGCTATTGGAGATAATTGCATTTATAATGTCTTATATTTATATATTAATTATTATGATAATAAACTAAATTATGAAACTATCAAATAATCTATATTTAAAAAAATACTCATCAAATTTTAAAATTAAACTTGAAGAATGTTATGATATAAAAAAAATAGTCTTATTAAAAAATTTATTTGAAGATATTAAAAAAAAGAAAAAGAAAATTATAATTCTAGGCAATGGAGGAAGTGCTGCAATAGCAAATCATGTTTGTGTGGACATTGTTAAACTAACAAAAATTAGAACTTTAAATTTTAATAATTCTAGCCTTTTTACTTGCTTTGCGAATGATTATGGACACGATAGATGGATGGAACAAGGACTTATACATTTTGGTGATGAAGGAGACTTGCTAATTGCAATTTCATCAAGTGGAAAATCAAAAAATATTTTGAATGCTTGTAGAGTTGCAAAAAGAAAAAGATTTAAATCCATA
>CACIGO010000033.1:0-5025 GCA_902586225.1 uncultured Pelagibacteraceae bacterium | reverse complement strand
GAGAAATTAGAAAATTAAATCCAGATTTTATCAAATTATGTTTAAATCATAATTTATCTGAGGAAATAACATTGCAACCAATAAGAAGATTTGGTTTTGATGCTGCAATAATATTCTCTGATATATTAATGCTACCGTTCGGAATAGGACAAACTGTTGAATTTAAAAAAAACTTTGGCCCTAGTTTAGGAATTTTAGAATTAAACAAGCTCCAGAAAGTAACTAACAATGATTTTTCAGAAAATTTATTACCTGTTTACAAATTATTGTCTAATCTTAAAAATAATAAAGACCTTGAAAACAGAGATTTAATTGGTTTTGTGGGTGCGCCGTGGACATTATTAGTATACATGATAAATAAAGTTTCACCAAAAAAAGGATTGTCTAAAGAGTTTTTTAAAGACAAAATTCTAATAAATGAAACTTTAAATTTATTAGATAAATTTATTAAAATACACATTGAAAACCAAATAAAAGCAGGTGCTACTATAATTCAAATTTTTGATAGTTGGGCTGGGTTAATACAAAACGATTTCGATAAATTTTTATATAATCCAACATTATCCATCGTAAATCATGTAAAAAGTTTAGGTGTACCAGTTATATGTTTTCCAAGAGGTATCTCTGATTATGTTAAATTTACTAAAATTGTTAAACCCAGTATGATTAATATTGATTACAATGTAGATCCTAAAAATTTAATTAAGTCTTTGGATATACCAGTTCAAGGAGGATTGGATCCTAAGATCCTTTTATCAAATAGAGAAAATTTAAAGAAACAAATTAATAGCTATCTAGAAATATTTAGAGATCATCCTTATGTCTTCAACTTAGGACATGGTATTTTGCCCGAAACCGAGGTTGATATGGTCTATGAACTTGTAGAAACAGTGAGGAACTATAAATGATAAAAGAGCATCCGCCTGTGAAATTTGGGAAAACTGGAGTTTTGTTAATCAACTTGGGAACTCCCGACTCCACCAATTGGTTTGATATTAGAAAGTATTTAAAAGAATTTTTATCTGATAGGAGAGTAATCGAAGTTAACCCAATTATTTGGCAAATTATTCTTAATCTTTTTATTCTCACGTTCCGGCCTTCTAAAACTGCTAAAGCATATAAGGAAATATGGATGAAAGATGTGAATATGTCCCCATTGCTTTATTACACAAAAAAACAAACGGAGAAAACTTCTAACTATTTCAAAGATGAAAATTTAATTATAGAATTTGCAATGAGATACGGAAACCCAAGTATTAATAGTAAAATAAAAAAATTACATTCAGAAGGATGTGAAAATTTGATAATTTTACCTTTATATCCTCAATATGCTGCAGCCACTACCGCTACGGTTTGCGATGAAGTTTACAGAACGTTAATGAAAATGAGGTGGCAGCCTTCTTTACAAATAATTCCACACTATGAGTCTAATCCATTGTACATAGAGGCACTAGTTAAATCTATAAATAAAAAGATCAGCGAGATCACTTGGAAACCAGATCTAATATTGGCTTCTTATCATGGAATTCCAAAAAAATATTTTGATAAAGGTGATCCATATCATTGTTATTGTCACAAAACCACAAGACTTATTAATGAAAAGCTCAATTCTATTGAAATTAAAACGACATTCCAATCAAGATTTGGACCTGAGGAATGGTTGCAACCTTATACAGATAAAACTCTAGAGGAGCTTCCAAAAAATGGAAAAAAAAATGTTCTCACAATATGTCCTGGCTTTTCATCTGATTGTGTAGAAACATTAGAAGAAATACTTATACAAGGTAAGGAGAGCTTCATAGAATCTGGCGGAGAAAATTTTGATATGGTTCCTTGTTTGAATGATAGTGATGATCATATACTTTTGTTAAAAAACTTGATTGAAAAAAATTTATAATAATGAATTTTTACTTATTATTTAAGTCTTTGCATTTAATTTCCGTCATATCATGGATGGCTGGGCTTTTATATTTGCCAAGAATTTTCGTTTACCACGCTCAGAATAGTTCAGAAAAAAAAACCTCAGAAATATTTAAGACGATGGAAAGAAAATTGTTTTTTTACATTATGACTCCTGCTATGATTTTGTCATGGATTTTTGGAGTAATCTTAATTCACAGTATTGGATTTCAACAAATCGGACAAACTTGGATGGTATTAAAAATAATTTTAGTAATTATTCTGACAATTTATCATTTCTATCTTGGTAAAATCCTTGCCCAATTTAAGATAGATCAAAATATACATAGTCATAAATATTATAGAATTATTAACGAAATACCCACATTATTGCTAATTTTGATTATTTTTGTTGTTGTTTTTAAGCCTTTATAGGGTTGAAATCTTGTAAACACATAACTATATTATTTACATCTAATTAAAAACCTCCCAATATGAATATACAAGAATTAAAAGAAAAAAGCTCAGAGCAGTTAATTAAAGAAGCTGAAAATTTAGGAATAGAAAATGCCAGTACACTGAGACGACAAGAGATTTACTTTGCTATTTTAAAAAAACTTGCAGAAAAAGGAGAAGAAATTACTGGAGGCGGGGTTCTTCAATTGCTCCAAGATGGTTTTGGGTTTTTAAGAGCTATGGAATCTAATTACCTGCCAGGCGCTGATGATATATATGTAAGTCCAAATCAAATAAGACGATTTGGATTAAGAACAGGTGATACCGTTGAGGGACCAATAAGAGCCCCAAAAGAGGGAGAGAGATATTTCGCACTGCTGCAGGTTAGCAAAATTAATTTTGAAGAAACCGAAAAATTTAAACATAAGATCGCTTTCGACAATCTAACACCCCTTTACCCTAACAAGCAGCTAGTAATGGAAGTTGAAGCTGTTAAGGTAGACAAAAAGGTAGATTTAACTCCAAGATTGATTGATTTAGTTAGTCCAATAGGAAAAGGACAAAGATCATTAATCATTTCACCGCCTAAAGCAGGCAAAACAATGATTTTACAAAGTATTGCAAATTCAATAACAGCAAATCATCCAGAATGTTATCTGATGGTCTTGCTAATCGATGAAAGACCTGAAGAAGTAACAGATATGCAAAGAACTGTTAAAGGAGAAGTTATAAGTTCAACATTTGATGAACCCGCACAGCGGCACGTAGCAGTTGCTGAAATGGTAATAGAGAAAGCTAAACGATTAACAGAACATAAAAAAGATGTAGTGATACTACTAGACTCAATAACAAGATTGGGTAGAGCTTACAACGCAGTTGTCCCAAGTTCAGGAAAAGTATTGACTGGAGGAGTTGATGCGAACGCATTACAAAGACCAAAGAGATTTTTTGGTGCAGCAAGAAATATTGAAGAGGGCGGATCACTGACTATTATAGCTACCGCTCTTATAGATACGGGTAGTAGGATGGACGAGGTAATATTTGAAGAATTTAAAGGAACAGGTAATAGTGAGACTATATTAGATAGAAAAATTTCAGAAAAAAGAATATTTCCAGCTATTGATATAACCAAATCTGGAACTAGAAGAGAAGAATTAATCTTTGATAAAAATGATCTTCAAAAAATGAATGTATTAAGAAGAATTATTGCTCCCATGGGATCTATGGATGCAATTGAATTTATTAATTCAAAATTGAAAGAAACTAAAAATAACTCTGATTTTTTTAACTCAATGAATAAACCTTCTTAAATTTAAAGATATCCAAGCTCTTTCATTTCTTCACCAAATAATTCTTCAATAGATTTAATTGTTTTATTATTTAACAACTTTTTATAGTCGTTATTTCTTCCTAAATTAAAAAATGCCCTTTTTTTAACATTATCTGATGAATAAATAGCCTCTTCAAAACCTTCTTTCTGCTCTTTTTTCTTTAGTAGATCAAATTCTGTTGTTTTAATAGATTTCTTAAGTTTTTCAAAATCAATTTCATCATTTTTTCTCATTATTTTATTTGTGAACTTAATAATTTTCAAAAAAGTATTCTCAATATCATTTTCTAGGTCTTCATATTTTATAAGAATTTTATTTATATTTTTAGTTAATTTCCAAGACCTATAGTTTTTGTCCCAAGAACTAATAAAAGAATAAGTTGCATAATTATCCTTATCATTTCGATCTCTTAAATTTCTATTCACATTGCTCATCATTTTAAGTGCATCCTCTTCATTCATTGAAAAATGATTCATCAAAGAAGTAATTACATTTCTAGGATCTCTTACAATATTGATTGCCCCCAATGTATAATCAGGAGAAGTGAAATTATTTCCTTTATATGCTCCATATACATTATGTGTTTTTAAAAAAAAAACCTTTTTGGTTTCTTTGATTTTTTTTTGAACAGGTATCCAATTTGCGGAAGCTTCTTCAACATTACTAACTTTATTAGGAAAAAAATATGGACTTGGAAATTGTCTAATATTTTTCAAAAGATCAAAATGGAATTCTCCATCATTAGAAAAATAATATGCTGATAGGAGTGACCTCACCCAAGTGTTTCCGCATTTTGGGTAAGATGCAATCCAAATAATCATAGAAAAATTTATATATTTAATTCTAATACTAGCTATAATTAATTTAATGACAATATATGCCCTATCCTCAGGCCCAGGTATTGCTGGAATTTCTGTCATAAGAGTATCTGGCTCGAAAACAAAAGATGTTATTGTTAATTTAACCAAGCAAAAAGCACCAGAGCCAAGAGTTGCAACATTAAGAAAATTCAATAAAATCAACAATAATGAGCTTATAGATGAAGGAATATTAATATGGTTTCCTGGTCCATACAGCTACACCGGTGAGGATATGGCTGAATTTCATGTCCACGGTAGCAAAGCAGTTGTAGATTCTATCCAAGACACAATATCAAAAATTGATGGCTGCAGATTGGCAGAACCAGGTGAATTCACCAAGATAGCTTTTCAAAACGGAAAAATAAATCTTTTAAAAGCCGAAAGTATCTCAGATTTAATTTCGTCTGAAACAGAAATTCAAAGGCAGCAAGCCATAAAAATCATGTCTGGAAAAAGTTCAGAAAAATTTAATTCCTTAA
>CACIGO010000032.1:0-5072 GCA_902586225.1 uncultured Pelagibacteraceae bacterium | reverse complement strand
TTCATAAATGGAAAGGGTACAATTCAATAACTAAAATGTGCAAAATATTGGTATTTGATCGAAATGGATACAAATCAAAGGCTTTTAGATCTAAATCATTTAAGAAATATAATAAAAAAGCAGTTGAATTTATAAAGTTTAATAAAGTCAATATTTCATCTTCTCAATTAAGAAAAATTTGATACTCTTTATTTAATTAATGGAAAAAATATCAGCTCTTAAAGATGAAATAATCAAAACGCTTGATATTAATAAAGCCTTAGACATAGTTTCAATAGATCTCGAAGGAAAATCATCAGTTGCGGACTTCATGATTATAGCTAGTGGTACATCATCAAGACATATTCAAGCTTTATCTGAACAAGTCTTTGAAAAATTAAAAATTAATGGTGTGAATAATTGTAAGATTGAAGGAAAAGATAGCAATGATTGGAAGCTTGTAGATGGAATAGACTTAATAGTTCATATTTTTAATCCTGAAAAAAGAAAATTTTACGAATTAGAAAAAATGTGGTCAGAATTAATTCCTAAAGAAAAACTGATCATATGAAAAAAATATACTTAATAGCTTCTTTATTTTTTTTCATATTTACAAACCCAATTTTTAGTAATGAAAACGATATTTACAAAAAAATCGATTTATTCAGCGAAGTCTTAGATAAAATTAATAAAGAATATGTTGATGAAGTAAATCAGAGTGAAGCAATGGATGCTGCTATAAACGGTGTTTTGCAATCTTTGGATCCCTATTCAGCATATATGTCTCCGGACTCGTTTAAAAATATGCAAACTGAGACTAGCGGAGAATTTGGAGGATTGGGCATTGAAGTCAGTATGGAGGCTGGTGTCGTAAAAGTAATTTCTCCAATTGATAACTCACCAGCTGAGGAGGTTGGTGTCAAAGCCGGAGATTACATCGTTAAAATTGATGATGTTCAAGTTCAAGGAAAAACTCTTTCTGAAGCTGTAGAATTAATGAGAGGCCCAGTTGGATCTGATATAGAGATTACTGTTAGAAGAAGGGGAGAAAGAAAAGCACTTATATTTACAATTACAAGAGAAATTATACAAGTTGAATCTGTAAAGTCAGAAATTAAAAATGATCAAACAGCTTATATAAGATTAACATCATTCAATGAGAATAGTAGTAAACAAATAAAAAATAAAATCAAAGAATTTAAGAAAAATAAGAAAATTAAAAATTACATATTAGATTTAAGAAATAATCCTGGTGGATTGTTATCTCAAGCAATAAAAATTTCAGATTATTTTTTAGAAAATGGAGAAATAGTTTCTACAAAAAGTAAAAGGAAGTATGAAAATAGAAAATGGTTTGCAAAAAAAGGAGACATTATTGATGGAGAAACGATGGTTATTTTAATTAATTATGGGTCTGCATCAGCATCTGAAATTGTTGCAGGAGCACTACAAGATCACAAAAGAGCTATATTAGTAGGAGAGAGTACATATGGAAAAGGGTCAGTCCAATCAATTATTCCTTTAGAAAATGAAGGAGCCATAAGACTTACTGTTTCTAAATACTATCTCCCATCGGGTAAATCAATTTCAAGAGTAGGTGTAAATCCAGATATAGTTATTGCTGAAGGTTCAGATGAATTTAGAATAAATACAGATACTGATAACCAGTTGGAATTTGCTCTTAAATTATTAAATGGTTAAGAATGAAAGAAAAATTTCAAAAACTTCCATTAAGAAATGGAGTTGGTATCGCAGTCCTAAATAAAGAAAATAAGATATTTGTTGCAAAAAGAATTGATAATCCTGCTGATTTTTGGCAGATGCCTCAGGGCGGTATTGATGAAGGTGAAAATTATTTTGATGCAGCGTTGAGGGAACTTAAAGAAGAAACAAGCATAAAGTCAGTAGAACTAGTTAAAGAAATAAGCAAATACACAACTTACGATCTTCCTGATCGCCTTTTAGGAATTATTTGGAAAGGAAAATATAAAGGCCAAAAGCAAAAGTGGTTTATTGTAAAGTTTACTGGAGAGGAAAATGAGATTAACATTAAAACTAAACATCCTGAATTTTTAGATTGGAAATGGATAGATATTAAAGATTTAACAACTAAAGTTGTAGATTTCAAACTTCATGTTTACCAAGAAATTCAAAAAGAACTAGAAAAAGTGGTTAATTAATACTTATAGATTTTAGAACTTCGACTTTGTGGTTTAAAAGAAATCTTTTTTGATCATCAATATTATCTTTTAATAATTCTGCTTCAGCACTGCTTATCGACTCAGATACAAAATTTTTATCAGCATCTTTTAAATCAAAAATTGAACTAGTTAATACAGATAATGTATTGTCTTTAAATTCGACAATACCATCTTCAACATAGAAACTTTGTTCTTCAGACTCAGAGAATACTCTAATTATACCTGGTTTTAAAAAAGAGATAATTGGAATATGGTCTTTAAGAATACCAATCTCTCCTTCTACAGCAGGTATTACAACCTCAAATACATTATCTTTAGAAAGAAAAGATTGTTCTGGATTAACAATATCTATATTAAAGAGATTACTCATTAAGCAGCTGCATCTTTTGCCATTTTTTCGGCTTTTTCTATTGCTTCTTCTATTGTGCCAACCATATAAAAAGCAGCTTCAGGAAGATGGTCATATTCTCCTTTGCATATTGCGTCAAACCCTTTTATTGTTGACTCTAAATCTACAAGTTTACCTGGAGATCCTGTAAATACTTCAGCCACAAAGAAAGGTTGTGATAAAAATCTTTGAATTTTTCTAGCTCTAGCAACGGTTAGTTTATCATCCTCTGATAGCTCATCCATTCCTAGAATTGCAATAATATCTTGCAAAGATTTGTATGTTTGTAAAATTTTCTGAACAGATCTTGCTACTCGATAGTGTTCATCACCAACAACTCTTGGATCTAAAATTCTAGAAGTAGAATCCAAAGGGTCAACAGCTGGGTAAATACCTAATTCAGCAATTTGTCTTGATAGTACAGTCGTTGCGTCTAAGTGTGAAAAAGAAGTTGCTGGAGCTGGATCTGTTAAATCATCTGCAGGTACATAAATTGCCTGAACAGATGTAATTGATCCTTTATTAGTTGTTGTAATTCTTTCTTGCAGGTTTCCCATATCTGTTGCAAGAGTAGGTTGATAACCAACCGCTGAAGGAATTCTTCCTAGAAGAGCTGATACTTCTGAACCTGCCTGAGTAAATCTAAAAATGTTATCAACAAAGAACAAAACATCTTGACCCTCTTGATCCCTGAAATACTCTGCCACAGTAAGACCAGTTAAAGCTACTCTAGCTCTAGCTCCAGGAGGCTCATTCATTTGTCCATAAACTAATGCTGCTTTAGATCCAGCTCCCTCTGGCTTGATCACTCCTGACTCGATCATTTCGTGATATAAATCGTTCCCTTCTCTAGTTCTCTCTCCCACTCCAGCGAATACTGAAAATCCACCGTGGGCCTTAGCTATATTATTTATAAGTTCCATTATAATTACAGTTTTTCCAACTCCTGCTCCACCGAACAATCCAATTTTTCCACCTTTAGCATAAGGTGCTAATAAGTCGATTACCTTTATTCCAGTTACTAAAATTTCTGTTTCTGTAGACTGATCATTAAAAGAAGGAGCTTGTCGGTGTATAGGCCAATTTTCTTTAGTAGAAATTTGTCCTTTCTCATCGATTGGTTCACCTATAACGTTTACAATTCGTCCTAATGTTTCTGGACCTACTGGAACTTGAATTGGAGCGCCTGTATCTTTTACTTCATCACCCCTTTTGAGTCCCTCTGTACTATCCATAGCAATGGTTCTAACACTTGACTCTCCAAGGTGCTGCGCAACTTCTAAAACTAATCTATTACCTCCATTATCACACTCTAAGGCTGTTAATATTTCTGGCAGTTCTCCATCAAATTTTACGTCAACGACTGCACCAATTACTTGTGTTATGTTTCCTTTTTTGCTCATAATTATAAACTTTCTGCTCCTGATATAATTTCAATTAACTCTTTTGTTATTGCTGCTTGACGGCTTCTATTATACTCAATTGTAAGCCTATCAACCAATTCGCCTGCGTTTCTGGTTGCATTATCCATTGCTGTCATCCTCGAACCTTGCTCACTGGCAGAATTCTCTAACATTGCTTTAAATATTTGCGTTGAAATATTTTTCGGCAATAAATTACTTAAAATCTCATCTTCATCTGGTTCGAACTCATAGTCATTATCATTACCAGAAACATCTTTATCTTCATTAAGTGGAACTATTTGTTGTTCTTGTGGAATTTGTGTGATTACATTTTTAAATTTATTGTAAAATATTGCGCAAACATCAAATTCATTTTTTTCAAATTTTTCAATTATAATTTTTCCTACTTTATCTGCATCGAAGTAATTTATATTTTTTGACTCTTTGAAAGAAATGTTCTCAACAATATAACTTTTATACTGTCTTTTTAGTTGATCATATCCTTTAGATCCAACAGTAATAATTTTTAAAGTTTTATTTTCAGATATTATTTTTTCGAAATAACTTTTTGCTTTTTTAATAATGTTAGTATTAAAACCTCCGCATAAGCCTCTATCGGCGGTAAGAACAATACATAGATGAACTTTCTCTTCACCTGTCCCAACCAGTAATTTGGGAGCATTTTCTTTATCTGTTATACTTTTTGAAAGATTTAAAATTACATTGTTCATTTTTTCTGAATAAGGTCTGCCTTTTTCAGCATTCTCTTGTGCTTTTCTCAACTTAGCTGCAGCTACCATTTTCATAGCTTTTGTTATTTTCTGAGTTGATTTAACACTCGTAATTCTTTTTCTGAGATCGTCTAAACTTGGCATTTATAATTATTTAATTCCTTTAATTAATTCTACTAATTGTTTTTCAATGTCTTCCTCAATCTTCCCAGTTTTGGCAATAGACTCCATAATCTCAGGCTTATCAGATTTACACTTTTGTAGAACTTTATTTTCAAAGTCGGCTACATCTTTAAGTTCAATATCATCCAAATAACCTTTTACACCACAGAAAATTGATATAACTTGTTCTGCAACTGTCATGGGAGAA
>CACIGO010000031.1:0-6686 GCA_902586225.1 uncultured Pelagibacteraceae bacterium | reverse complement strand
AATCAATATGACTATAATTGTTTAAATATCCATGTAAAAAACCAGCAGCAAATAAATCTCCAGCACCAGTAAGATCTTTTATATTAAGACTCTTCTCAATCCCATTTTCAATCACATCACTACCATTTATTAATATTGCTCCTTTATCTCCTCTTGTTATAACTAATTGTTTGTTTAAATTTTTTCCAAACTCAATAACTTCTTCAAAATTCTTAGCATCAATTAATGACATTACCTCTTGCTCATTTGCAAAAGTAATATCTAACTTATTTTTAACTAATTCAAAGAAATGAGACTTATGTCTATCAACACAAAATTGATCAGATAGAGACATGGCAACTTTTTTTGCATTATTAATAGCTTTTTCAAAAGCTTTTTTAGGTTCACCTTCGTCCCACAAATAGCCTTCTAAAAATATCATTTCAGACTGTTTTATAATGTTTGCATCTACATCGTTTTCATTGATTTTTCCTGCCGTACCTAAAAATGTACACATCGTTCTTTCCGAATCAGGTGTTACCAATATTAAACATGTTCCTGTCGGTAATTCTTCTTTCTTTTTTAAGTAAAAATATTGAACATTTTCAGATTTTAATCCATTTTCATATTTAGCGCCCAAATCGTCGTCACTTACTTTGCCTATAAAACCTACATCATTTCCTAGTTGTGAAAGTCCTACGATAGAATTAGCAACTGACCCTCCTGATATAGTTTTTTCAATTTTAAGATCAGCTATCATAGAATGAAATTCTTTATCATCAAAAATCAGCTTCATTGTACCCTTTGTTAATTTATTTTTTTCAATAAATTTTTCGTCAACTTTACAAATGACATCTACAATTGCATTTCCAATACCTAGAATTTTCATTTTAAGCTTTTTTTGTTTTAATTGGTTTTTTTCTTTTAGGATAACAAGAAGTACAAATTTTACAAGAAATACCGTAACACTCTCTCGCTTTGCAATATTCCCTTCCGTAATAAATTATTTGAAGATGGAGTTTATTCCAATTTTTTTTTGGAAATAAACGCTTTAAATCCTCTTCTGTTTGGATAACATTTTTTCCATTAGTTAAACCCCAACGTTGAGCAAGTCTATGTATATGAGTATCTATCGGAAATGCAGGATATCCAAAACCTTGGGACATAACTACACTTGCTGTTTTATGTCCTACTCCAGGTAGTTCCTCTAACTCCTTAAAAGTTTTAGGAACCCTACCATTATATTTTTCCACTAAAGTCTTTGAAAGATTATAAACACTCTTTGCTTTAATTCTAAAAATACCAATACTTCTTATAAGTTTTTCAATTTTCTTTCTCCCAAGCTTAACAAAATGCTCAGGTCTATTGTATTTAGGATAAATATTTTTTGTAACATTATTAACATTTACATCGGTACATTGAGCTGAAAGTAGTACTGATATTAAAAGTGTAAATATATTTCTATGTTTTAAAGGAATAGGTGTTTTTGGATAAATTTTATTAAGTACTTTTAAAACTATTTTGGCTCTCTGTGCTTCATTCATTATTTGAAATTCAGAAGATTTCTCATTGAATAAAGGCCTGGTTTTTTATTTATTAGCCATTTGGCTGCAGTTATTGCTCCCTCTGAATATAAAGCTCTGTCAAAAGCCTCATGGTTTAGTTTTATAATTTCTTTTCCGCTTGAAAAAGCAACTTCGTGTTCACCTATAATCTCACCTTTTCTAATTGAATTGAAGTTAATTTTTTTTCCGTAAGGAAATTTTTTCTTATTTAAGTATTTTTTTCCCATCATTTTATAAAAGTCTTTATTTTTTCCAACAGCGATTCCCCTTCCAAGCATTAAAGCTGTTCCAGAAGGATGATCTTTCTTGTGTTTGTGATGAACTTCAAAAACTTTACTTAAATAAGTATTTCCCAGTGATGCAGATGTGATTTCAGTCAGGTACATAAGCAAATTAATACCAAGACTCATGTTTCCAGCCTTTAAAATTGGAATTTTTTTCGAAAACTTCTTTATTAAATCCTCTTCTTTCTTTGTAAAACCTGTTGTGCCAATTACTACTTTTATCTTTAATTTTGAAGCTATTTTTAAAACTTCGAATGTACATTTTGGTATTGTAAAATCTATAATTACATTTGCTTTGCCGAGAGCTTTTTCAGTATTTAATTCAGGTCTAATCCCACTAATTTTTTTATTAATGGATCTATTTTCAGTAAGAGCAACCAATTTAGTTGACTTGTCTTTAATAGCAGATTTTATGAGCTGTTGGCCCATCCTTCCCATGCATCCAGTTATAGCTAAATTAATTTTTTTCATTAATATTTATTTTATATAATATACTTAACTTAAATTAATTTAAATGAATTATATTATAAAAATTATTTTTTTATTTAGCTTTTGCACTTTGGTTGTTGCTGAAGAAGCAATATTTCATAAAAATTTAAAAATTAAAAAAGAAGATACCACTGTCAATGTTAAAGGTGGATTTAAAATTATAAGAGAACAATTTTACAAAAATTTTAAAAAAGAAAATAATCTTGATTATAACTTTTTAGAAGTAACAAAAAAAAATCCTAGACATGGTGATACTGCGCTTGAGTTAACTTTAGGAACAGGGTGTATCGGCTCAAAGGCAGATTGTAAAAGAGCTAATTTTGAGTCTAAAAAAAGAGTCGAGGTAAGTGGAAGAAAAATTGGAAAAAAGGACGATAATGTGTGGATGTCGATGTCATTGTTGATACCTAAAGACTTTAAATGGGGAGGAAGACTAACAATACAGCAATGGCATAACGATATAGAAGTTTATGAACCAATGTTAGAGACTGATATAAAAAATTTTGTTGGATTGACGCTGAAAAATGGAACCAGAAAGGGTTATTTTGTATTAGATAAGCCAAATAAGAATTGTTCTGCTGGATCAGGAGATGGTTCTACAGGAGCCAATTTCTGTATAAAATCATATCAAGAGTTTAAATTATTAAATTGGGACGAACTATTGAGCTTTAAAGGAAAATGGATAGACATTATACACAACATCAATTTTAATTCTGATCCAGAGAAAGGTTACTTTAAAATTTGGATTAATGGTGATCTTAAAGTAGATCATAAAGGACAAACAATTTGGAAAACTCATGGAGATGTAGAAAAGTATTTTGGAAAAAATCGTTGGGATTTTAAATTCGGAATTTACACAACTTCAAAAATGGCCTTTAAATTATATTTCGATGAAATTTGGATTAAAAGATCTTGTAAAGGTCTTAAATTAAAGCGGCTTGGTTATAAATGCAAAAATTTATTAGATCAAGAAGGTGGTGTTAAACCTTATTTAATTAAGGATATTAGCGGCAATCCAAAATTAGCAGGTTCTTTATAATTTTGATTAATTTTTCCAGAAACTTTTAGCTTTTTGAAAGAACTTTTTAATACTTGGATTAGATTTTTCATTTTCAATTTCTCTAAATTTTTCTAGTAATTCTTTTTGTTCTTTATTTAGGGATATTGGAACTTCGGTGTTTACCTGCACATAAAGGTCTCCAAAATCATTACCCCTCATGTAAGGCATCCCTTTTCCTCTCAGTCTAAATTGTTTTCCGCTTTGAGTTCCTGCTGGAATTTTTATTTTAGCTTTACCACCATCAATTGTTGGAATTTCAATTGAGGTACCAAGAGCAGCATCTGCGATAGAAACTGGACATTCAAAAAATAAGTTTTCATCGGACCTTTTAAATAAGTCATGTGAGTTAACATTAATGAATAAATACAAATCACCGCTACTACCACCTCTTGACCCAGCTTCACCTTTACCTGAAAGTCTTATTCTTGTTCCATCATCAACACCTTTTGGAATAGTAACTGATAATCTTTTTGAAGACTGTTTTTTACCCTGTCCATTACAACTAGAGCAAGGGTGAGTAATTTCCTCTCCCGCACCAGCACATTGAGGACATGTTTGTTGGACTGTAAAAAAGCCTTGGCTAGATCTTACTTGACCATGACCACCACACATCGAGCATGCTCCAGCTTGATGCCCAGGTTTTGATCCTGAACCACTACAAGTGTCACATTTTTCAGATGTAGAAAATTTTATGTCTTGTTTCTTTCCAGAAAAAGCTTCTTCCAAAGATATAGATAAATCATATCTTAAATCTGACCCTCTATTATTTGACCTTCTTGATCTACGGCCTCCACCAAAGCCTTCACCAAAAAAGTCTTCAAAAATATCAGAGAAATGATTAGAAAAGTCAAAATTTCCAAATCCACCTCTTCCACCACCTCCATTTTCAAATGCAGCATGACCAAAATTATCATAATTTTGTTTTCTCTCTGAATTAGATAGAACGTGGTAAGCTTCTGATGCTTCTTTAAATTTTTCCTCTGCTCCTTTATCACCCTTATTTTTATCAGGATGAAATTTAACTGCGAGTTTCCTGTAAGCTGATTTTATTTGGTCTGCTGAAGCATTTTTATTTACACCTAAAACTTCGTAATAATCTCTTTTTGCCATAACATGTTATAGACAAACAGTTGTTTTGTTAGGCGCTTTTTTCTTTATTCTCGTCTTTTACTTCTTCAAAATCTGCATCAACAACGTTATCGTCTTTCGTATCTTCTTTCTTTGCGTCTTTCGTGGCATCTTCAGGTTTTGCATTTTGTTGTGATTTATAGATTGCTTCACCTAATTTCATAGATGCCTGAACTAAATCTTGTGTTTTTTTCTTAATCTCTTCTACGTCAGTTCCTTTAAGAGCATTCCTTAAGTTTGCTGAGGCATCTTCAATAGCCTTTTTATCTGCGTCAGAAACTTTACTTCCGTGTTCTTTTAAATTTTTTTCAGTTGAATGAATTAGTGTATCTGCCTGATTTCTTGCATCAACAGCTTCTCTTTTCTTTTTATCTTCTTCTTTATTAGATTCTGCATCTTTTACCATTTGATTAATTTCTTCATCGCTTAATCCTCCTGATGCTTGAATTTGAATTTTTTGTTCTTTACCAGTTCCTTTGTCTTTAGCTGATACATTAACTATACCATTTGCATCAATATCAAATGTTACCTCAATTTGTGGAACACCCCTTGGTGCTGGAGCTATACCAACTAATTCAAAATTTCCTAGAACTTTGTTATCTGATGCCATTTCTCTTTCACCCTGAAGAACTCTAATTGATACAGCGGGTTGATTGTCTTCTGCGGTTGAAAATACTTGGCTTTTTTTTGTTGGAATTGTTGTATTTTTATCAATTAACTTTGTTGATACACCACCCAATGTTTCTATTCCTAAAGACAAAGGAGTTACATCTAAAAGTAATACATCTTTTACATCACCTTGTAAGACACCTGCTTGAATTGCAGCGCCCATAGCAACAACTTCGTCAGGATTTACAGATTTATTAGGATCTTTCCCAAAGAAATTTTTTACTTCTTCTATAACTTTTGGCATTCTAGTCATACCACCAACTAGTACTATTTCATCCACCTCGCTTGCAGATAAGCCTGCATCTTTTAGAGCAGTTTTGCATGGTGGAATTGTTCTTGAAATCAGATCTTCGACTAATGCCTCTAATTTAGCTCTAGTCATTTTCAAGTTAATATGTTTTGGTCCGGTTTTATCAGCAGTAATAAATGGAAGATTTATCTCAGTTTGTGTTGCAGATGATAATTCTATTTTAGCTTTTTCCGCAGCTTCTTTTAATCTCTGCAGAGCTAACTTATCTGATTTTAAATCAATACCATTTTCTTTTTTAAATTCTGAAAGCAAATAATCTACAATAGCATTATCAAAATCTTCTCCACCTAAAAATGTATCACCATTAGTTGATTTAACCTCAAATACACCATCACCCAATTCTAAAATTGAAACATCAAATGTTCCACCACCTAAATCGTACACTGCTATTTTTTTATTAGCTTTTTTATCTAAACCATAAGCTAAAGATGCCGCTGTTGGTTCATTTATAATTCTTAAAACTTCTAGGCCAGCTATTTTACCGGCATCCTTGGTAGCTTGTCTCTGAGCGTCGTTGAAGTATGCTGGAACAGTTATAACCGCTTGTTTTACTTCTGAACCTAAATATTTTTCTGCTGTTTCTTTCATTTTTTGAAGTGTGAAAGCTGAAATTTGAGATGGCGAATATTTTTGGCCTTTTGCTTCAATCCATGCATCGCCTTTATCAGAATTAACAATTTTAAAAGGAGCAGTCTCTACATCTTTTTTAACTGTTGGGTCATCAAAATTTCTTCCAATTAATCTTTTAACTGCAAATATTGTATTTTCAGGATTTGTAACAGCTTGTCTTTTTGCAGGTTGACCTATTAATTTTTCTCCTTCATCAGTAAATGCAACAACGGAAGGTGTTGTTCTTGCTCCTTCGGCATTTTCTAACACCTTTGCTTGTGTTCCTTCCATAACAGCTACACAAGAATTTGTTGTTCCTAAATCTATTCCTATTACTTTACTCATAAATTATTCTGTTTGATGCTCATATAAGTGCTAATTTTACAACTACAACCATAATAAATAATTAATTTTTTGCCTCTTTTTCCTCATTTTCCTGGTTTTTTTGGTCATTCTGTTTCTCTTCAACTTTTTTTTTAGATACAGCTACTAATGAAGGTCTTAGCAACCTATCCTTCATCATAAAACCTTTTTGAATTTCTTGAACAATTGTCCCTTGATCTTTGGTATCATCTTCAACTTCCATCATAGCC
>CACIGO010000030.1:0-7055 GCA_902586225.1 uncultured Pelagibacteraceae bacterium | reverse complement strand
AAGAAGTCAAAAAATATTAAAATTAAGAATTTATGGGTCGTAAGACAATTTAAAAATGATTATAACCCTGTACATTTTCATGATGGTAATGTTTCTGGAGTTGGTTATTTAAAAATTCCAAACAATTTAACAAAGGGACATAAAAAAATCAAAACTAACGGAACAATTGATTTTATTTATGGTTCTAAATCTTTTCTAAATAATTCTATATTTAATCATAAACCAAGAGTTGGTGATCTTATCTTATTCCCAAATAATTTAATGCATACTGCATATCCATTTAAATCTGATGGTGAAAGAAGATCATTTTCTTTTAACATAGATATTGATAAAAAATTAACAAGATTGTTTCATGGCTGATAAACAAAAAAACGTTTTAGACGAAGACTTGGAGTTATGTTCAAATGATCCTTTAACAGGATGGTATAGAGACGGATGTTGCAATACAGATGAAAATGACCATGGTATTCATACTGTATGTGCAAAAGTAAATACTGAATTTTTAGAATGGTGTAAAGAAGCAGGCAATGATTTAATTACACCTCATCCTGAGTTTGGTTTTCCAGGTTTGAAAGATGGTGATAGTTGGTGTGTGTGTGCAGGTTGGTATGCTCGAGCTTTAGAAGCGGGGAAAGGATGTCCAATTTATTTAAAGAAAACTCATAAAAACACTTTGAAACTTATTCCAATTGAAACTTTAAAACAGTTTGCAATTGATTTATCCTAACTACATATTTCCATATTTAGGTCCACCCCCACCTTCTGGAGTGACCCAAGTAATATTTTGAGATGGCTCTTTAATATCACATGTTTTACAGTGTATGCAGTTCTGTGCATTTATTACAAATTTTTGAACAGAATTTACTTCTTGAACTTCATAAACTCCTGCTGGACAATATCTTTGTGCAGGCTCATCAAATTGTTCTAAAGTATATTTTATAGGCAAATCTGGATCTTTAAGTTTTAAGTGG
Source organism: uncultured Pelagibacteraceae bacterium (assembly GCA_902586225.1). GTDB lineage: Bacteria > Pseudomonadota > Alphaproteobacteria > Pelagibacterales > Pelagibacteraceae > Pelagibacter. Next base: position 6,084 of record CACIGO010000030.1, on the reverse strand, counting down.
ACTGGTTGATTATCATCATGAATTGTACCAGTTAGATAAACCGAACTTGTTTTATCAAAAGTAATAATGTTATCAGGCTTAGGATAATCAATTTTTGGCATTTTATCTGCTGGTTTTAAAGCTTCATGATCAGCATGTTTATGCTTTAATGTGAAAGGAAGCTTTCCTCTAAATAAAATCTGGTCAATTCCGGTAAATAATATACCCAAAATTAATCCCCAAGAGAAACTTGGTTTTACATTTCTTGCCTCATGTAATTCTTTGTAAACCCAACTTTCTTTAAATTTTTGTTCATATGTAGATAAATTTAAATTTTTTGTAAGATGCTCATAAATTGTTTCAGCAGCGATCATCCCACTCTTCATTGCAGTATGAGAACCTTTTATTTTAGGCATATTTAATGTTCCTGCATCACATCCAACTAACAAAGCACCTGGCATAAACATCTGAGGTAAACTCTGTATGCCACCCTCAATTAAAGCTCTTGCGCCATAAGAAATTCTTTTTCCACCTTCAATTATTTTTTTTATATCCGGATGAGTTTTAAATCTTTGGAATTCATCGAAAGGTGAGAGATGAGGATTTTGGTAATCTAATCCAATTACGTAACCAAGAAAAACTTGTTTATTTTCTGCATGATACATAAAACTTCCACCGTAGGTGTTATTGTCTAAAGGCCATCCAGCAGTATGCATTACTAAACCTTCTGTATGATTTTTTTCATCTATCTCCCAAATTTCTTTAAAACCAATTCCATATTGTTGAGGATTTTTACCTTTATCCAATTCAAACCTCTTTATTAATTCTTTTCCTAAATGACCTCTACATCCTTCTGCAAATACTGTAACTTTTGCATGCAATTCCATTCCTGGCTCATAAGTATCTTTTTTGTTTCCCTCTTTGTCGATACCCATATCTTGGGTTGCAATACCTTTAACTGATCCATCATCATTATATAAAACTTCACTTGCTGGAAATCCTGGGAATATTTCGACTCCTAATTCCTCAGCCTGCTCTGCCAACCATCTACAAAGATTTGCAAGACTTATAATATAATTGTTATGATTTTGTTGAACCTTGGGAAGTAACCATGTTGGCCAACTTAATGATTTTTGTTTTCCTAAAAATAAAAATTTTTCTTTTGTAACTTTTGTTTTAATTGGAGCATTTAATTCTTTCCAATTAGGTATCAGTTCATCTAATGCACGTGTTTCAAACACGTTCCCTGACAAAATATGTGCACCTATTTCAGATGCTTTTTCTAAAAGGCAGACATTAATATCTGGATTTAACTGCTTTAATTTAATTGCAGTTGAAAGTCCTGATGGTCCGCCACCTACGATAACAACATCGTATTCCATCACTTCTCTGGACATAATGATAATTTCTTACAGTATTTGCTATTTTTGTATAGTGTTTAATTTGTTCAATTCTGACAAAAACTGAGGAAGCGCCTCAAAAAGATCTGCTTCTAATCCGTAATCTGCGACACTAAAAATTGGAGCTTCACCATCTTTATTTATAGCTACAATAACTTTACTTTCTTTCATTCCTGCTAAGTGCTGTATCGCACCTGAAATTCCAACCGCAATATATAAATCTGGGACCACAACTTTACCCGTTTGTCCTACTTGATGATCATTTGTAATATAACCAGCATCAACTGCGGCTCTTGATGCACCTATTGCTGCATTAAGTTTATCAGCAATATCACTGATTAATTTGAAATTTTCACCATTTTGCATTCCTCTTCCACCAGAAATAACTATTCTAGCTGTTCCAAGCTCTGGTCTGTCTGATTTAACTTCTTCTTTCTTTAGAAATTTAGTTGATGAACTAGCTTCTGCTGGATCAGATTTTGTAATTTCAGCAGATCCACCACTTTTATCAGCAGGATCAAACGACGTCGGTCTTATCGTAACACATTTTTTTTTGTCATTACTTTTAACCGTAGCAAAAGCATTTCCTGCATAAATTGGTCTTAAAAAGGTATCATCAGAAATAACTTTAATTATATCGCTTACTTGCGAAGTATCTAGTAATGCTGCAATTCTTGGCATTAAATTTTTACCAAATGTATTTGCTGAGCTTACAATGTGTGAATAATTTTCTGCATGCTTGATTATTGCTGATGTATAATTTTCTGCGATATAGTTTTCGTAAATCTCATTATCCACATGAATAACTTTTTTAACATTTGGAACTTCAGATAAAGATTTTGCAACTTCGTCAGCCTGATGACCTAAAACCAAAACATGAAGATCCTCGTTTATTTGAGAAGATGCTGTAATAGCATTATATGTAAATGGTCTTACTTCTTTATTGTTATGTTCTGCAATTAATAATACCGACATTTAAATTACCTTAGCCTCATTTTTTAATTTTTGCACCAATTCTTCAACACTAGCGACTTTTATTCCAGCTTTTCTTTTTGGTGGCTCTTCAACTTTAATTTGTTCGATTCTTGGATTGATATCAACTCCTAAATCTGAAGCATTTATCTGTTCTATTGGTTTTTTCTTAGCTCTCATAATATTTGGAAGTGAAGCATATCTTGGTTCATTTAATCTTAAATCACATGTAACAATTGCTGGAACATTCACTTCAATGGTTTCCAAACCTTCGTCAATTTCACGTGTTACCTCTAATGCATTATCTTTTACTTCAATTTTAGACGCAAAAGTTGCTTGAGGCCAATTTAATAAAGCTGCAAGCATCTGACCAGTTTGATTACAGTCATCATCAATTGCTTGTTTTCCCATAAATACTAAATCAGGATTTTCTTTTTCTACAATTTTTTTCAAAATTTTTGAAACTGCTAATGGCTCAATCACATTATCAACTTTGACATGTATTCCCCTATCCGCTCCGACAGCTAAAGCTTTTCTAACTGTTTCTTGAGCTTTTTCTTCACCAATTGTAATTGCAACTATTTCTTTTGCTTTACCAGCCTCTTTAATTTTTACTGCTTCTTCTATCGCATTATCATCTGGTGGATTTGTTGACATTTTAACGTTGTCAGTAACAACACCTGATCCATCTTCTTTAACTCGTATTTGAACATTGTAATCAATAACTCTTTTAACAGCGACTAATATTTTCATTAAGCTCTTAATAAATTGTTTTCTGGATCGTAAGGACTTTCATCTAAAATTGTTGCATCATATTTCTCACCTAATATTTCAATTTTAAGTTTTTGTCCAACATTTGCTAATTCTGGTTTAACCATTCCTAATGCTAAAGATTTTCCAATTCTAAAACCAAAATCTCCACCTGTTGCTCTTCCTATTACACTTCCATTTTCATAAATTGGGTTATTGCCCAAAACATCTGCATCTTTTGGATTGTGAACTTCTAAGGTAACAAGTTTGTTATCAAAACCTTTTTCTCTCCACTTGTTCAATGCTTCAAGTCCAATAAAACTTCCTTTATTAGGGTGTATAAATCTATCAAGACCACTTTCATAAGGTGAGTATTCTATTGATAATTCTGTTCCAACTAATTTATATGATTTTTCTACTCTCAAACTATTCATAGCTCTAATACCATAAGGTTTTAATCCAAGATCTTGTCCTGCTTCCATAAGTTTATCAAAAATGTGATTTTGATATTCAATTGGATGATGAAGTTCCCATCCTAATTCACCAACAAAATTAACTCTCATAGCATTAACTGGTGCATAACCTACATCAACCATTTTTGCACTTAGCCATTTAAAGTTTTCATTTGAAAAATCATCTTTTGAAACTCTTTGCATCAACTCTCTTGCTTTTGGACCTGAAACAACCAAAACTCCATTACTATTAGTTAAATTTTCAAACTGCACTGAACCATCTGAAGGCATCCATTTTAAAATCCAATCATGATCTAATCTTTGGAAAGCTCCTGCTGATACTAAATAAAAGCTATCATGTGACTCTCTCATAATAGTAAATTCAGAATGAACTCCACCTTTAGTATTTAAAGCGTGACATAAATTAATTCTTCCAACTTTTTTTGGTAATTTGTTTGCAACTAAATTATCTAAAAATTCTTCAGCACCAGGTCCTTTAATTCTACATTTTGCAAATGCAGTCATATCCAAAAGACCTACATTTTCTTTTACGTTTTTGCATTCTTTTTCCATTGCATTGAACCATTTTGATCTTCTAAATGACCAATCATCTTTTTGCTCCATTCCATCAGTTGCAAAAAAGTTAGGTCGTTCCCATCCAAATTTTTGACCAAACACTGCTCCTAAATTTTTCATTCTGTCATAACATGGAGCTGTTCTTAATGGTCTTGCAGCTGGTCTTTCTTCATCAGGAAAGTGAGTTATGAAAACGTGACTGTAGGCTTCTTCATTTTTAGCTTTTAAATATGATTTAGAGCAATAATCTCCATACCTTCTTGGTTCAACACCAAGCATATCAATTGTAGGTTCGCCGTCTACGATCCATTCAGCAAGTTGCCATCCTGCTCCACCTGCTGCGGTGATACCAAAGCTATGACCTTCATTTATCCAAAAATTTTTCAATCCCCAAGCAGGACCAACAATTGGGTTACCATCAGGTGTATAACAAATTGCACCATTATAAACTTTCTTAACTCCCACTTCTCCAAATGCAGGGACTCTATGTATTGCACCTTCAATATGTGGAGCCAATCTATCCAAATCTTCCTGAAATAATTCATATTCAGAATCTTTTGATGGTCCATCTACATAACAAGCTGGTGCACCATCTTCATATGGTCCTAAAATTAATCCACCCGCTTCTTCTCTCATATACCATCTGCTATCACTATCCCTTAAAACTCCCATCTCTGGTAATCCATCTTTTTTTCTTTTTTGAATTTCTGGATGGGGTTCAGTAACAATGTATTGATGTTCTACTGGAATAACTGGAATATCTAATCCAACCATCTTTCCAGTTTGTCTTGCAAAATTTCCTGAACAAGAAATAATATGTTCACACTCTATAGACCCTTTATTTGTCTCAACAACCCAACCATCTTTGGTTTGTTTCATTCCAACAACATTTGTATTTCTATAAATTTCTGCTCCTCTATTTCTTGCACCTGTTGCAAGAGCTTGTGTTAAATCTGCTGGTTGAATATATCCATCTTCAGGGTGTTGTATTGCACCTACTAAATCTGATGTATTACATAATGGCCAGATTTCCTTAACTTGGTCTGGAGTTAAAAATTTTACATCAACACCTATTGTTTGAGCAACACCTGCGTATTGAAAGTATTCATCCATTCTATCTTTAGTGCTTGCTAATCTAATATTTGATACAACGCTGAAACCTACATTCTTACCTGTCTCTTCCTCTAAAGTTTTATATAAATTGACAGCATACTTATGAAGTTGTCCTACAGAATAACTCATATTAAATAGTGGTAATAAGCCCGCTGCATGCCAAGTTGAACCTGATGTTAGTTCTTTTCTTTCAATTAAAGCAACATCTGACCAACCTTTTTTTGCTAAGTGGTAGAGTGCGCTAACCCCTACTACTCCACCACCAACTACAACAACTTTTGCTTTGGATTTCATTCTCAGATTCCTACTAAATTTTAATTACTAACGAAACAAAATTCTATTATTCATCATCTGCGTCACGCCAGCCCATTCTGAACATTAAATAAGCGGCAACTATAACGGAAATTGTACCTACTACCATGCCAATATTAATCCCAACTTCACTTCCCCAAAAATACCACCCAAGTTGAGTAGATGAAATTGTTGGAAAGCATAATATAAACATTAGAATTGCGTACCTAATATACATTGGAGGCTTTTTCATTATATTGATGATCCCATTGGTATTGGTTGTGAAACCGCTGTTGTTAGCCAGCAATCTAAAAGATTGCCTTCTTTATTATTCTTTTCAACTTTCCATTTAAATTTAAAATATTGTTTGTCCTTATCCAAGACAACAACTTCATAAGTTGCCATTGTACTTGATTTGTAAATTTCAGTTACTGTATTTTCTTTGTGATCAATCAGCATCGAGTATGAAGCCCCTTTTAACATTCTTTTAAATCTATCTAATGGACCTGTCATCCTTTGATTATTTGGATGTGCAAATTCCCATGTTTGCT
>CACIGO010000029.1:0-7173 GCA_902586225.1 uncultured Pelagibacteraceae bacterium | reverse complement strand
GGGGTCTTATTTTAGAAGATCATTCTCAAAAAAATTTTAAAAAATATTGTTTTAAAAAACCTGATTATTATGATTTTTTTTTAAATTTAACCCAAGGTTATTCTTTGTATTCTTTATTTAGTAGAAAACATTGTATAGATTTCTCTTATACATTTGGTAGCTCAAAGTTTATGGAAATTTTGAAGTTAGAAAAAAAATTTGATTTAGATGTTTTAATTGAAATACAACAACCAAGTACATTAAAAAAATCACTTGGTACAGAGAATATGAAAATTGAAAAACTAGATGGTGGTTTAAAAGTAAATGATTATCTTAAAAAATTATCAAATTCTAAAATATTTTTTTGTCCTTTATTTACAACACCTAGATGGGGGAATTCAATTATTGAAGCAGCATTATGTAAATGTTTAATTGTAGGTAATAAATACAGTTATTGGAACTCATTACTTATTCATAGGGATCTACATTGCACTACAGTTAATAAAGGAAAAAAGATATTAAATAAAATTCTTAATGACAGAAAACTTTATAATTTTTACTTAGAAGAACAAAATAAAAAACTTGATATGATTAATTATAACTTGCCTTTAAACCAACTTCAAAAATTAATATCAAATTTTACGTAAGGCAAAAACTAAAAAGAAGTATGTTGCGAAAGCAAGTAATATTAAATAAAATGATTCTATTATTTTAAAATAATCAAATAATATTAGGAAAATCATAAAAGAAAAATATATAATTAAAGTTTTCTTTAATGAAAATTTAGATATTAACAAATGGTGTAAATGATTTCTGTCTCCTGAGAATGGATCTCTTTTATTTAATAATCGCAATATAAATAATCTAAACATATCAACACCAGGTATAAAAAAAAGGATAAATATATTCTCTGCTGAAATTCTAAATTCATCATGATTTAATTTTAAATTGTACAGGAGAATTATATTTAAACCAATTAAGGTTGATAAAATTAAAGTTCCATTATCACCTAAAAAAAATTTCCCTTTATAAATATTAAAAAAAAGTATTATTAATAAAAACAAAAAAGGAATCAAAAAATTTAAAATTATATTCTGAGCATTTATAATTAGATAAACGGTCCAAATTATTGATATTCCAACTGCCAATCCATTAATACCATCACTTAAATTTAGAGAATTTATAAGCAACAACATACACAAAATTGTTATAAAATATGAGTATTTTCCTAAATACAACGTTTTATTAAAAGTAGAAAAATATAAGTTACTAATCATTAATTTGTCATCAAAATAAACTGCTATAAAAATTATTAAAAACAAAAAAAACAATTTTCTGTAAGGCCCAATTTGAATATAATCGTCATAAACACCAATCAAAAATATTGCAAGTGAAGATATAAGAATTGCTAACAAATAATTATTATCAAAAATTAAATTATGAGTTAGATAAAATATTAAATATATAGCAACAAATACACCTCCAATTATAAATGTTGGCTTATCATGCAATTTCCTTTTTTTGTCTGGGACGTCAATTAAAAATTTTAAATAACTTTTTTTATATTTATCAACTATGATATAAATAAACGTGTTTAATATTAAAAAAAAAATTATATTAATATAACTCATGTTTTCCATTAAAAAGTACTATAATGTTTCATTTTGATTTAAAAAAAATATTAAATAATACTTCGTTAATATTTCTTTTTATTTTACCAATAGCATATATTTTCAGCCCACCCATCATAAACTTAGCAGTTTTTGTTATAATAGTTAACTATATTTACACTTTAATAATAGATAAAAATAAATCTTTATTTTCAGATAAACTCTTTATTATTTTGTTTATATTTTGGATTTATATATCAACTCAAAGTTTATTTTTGGAAAATGCAAATTTTTACAAAAGTTTATCTTTTTTAAGATTTATAATTCTTCCATATGCAATATGTAATCTTTTACAGCTAAACTATAATAAAATATTTAAATTAAACTTATTCTATTTTTTGATTTTAGCATTTGTAATAATGGATATATTTCTTCAATATTTAATTGGAGTTGACATTTTGGGTTACAGGGTTGAGTTAATCAATGGTTTTAATGATCCTTCGGATAATTGGAAAGAACTTCAAATTCAAAGATTTTCAGGACCATTTGGCTATGAAATCAGGGCTGGAACGTTTATTTTATTTTTTGGTATTATATCTATCTTTTTGTATAGTAATTTTAACAAAAAAAATAAATTATTTTTACAAAACATTTTATTTTTGATCTTAATTGTTTCAATAATAATTACAGGTGACCGTGCTCCCTTGGTTACGTTTTTTTTGACTTTTTTTATTTATATTTTATTTTCAAAATTTCAGATAAAAAATTACTTAACTATTTTTATTGCTTCCATAATAATATTTACATTATTTCTATCATTTTCTAAGACATCTAATTTTAGGTATATCGAAAATGTTAAGATGTTAATGAAAGCAGATAATGAAGTAAATAGTGAGGTAAATTATAAAACTCAAATTGTCAAAGCTTTAAAAGATAATCCTTGGTCAGCACATTATTTAACTGCTTATGAGATTTTTAAATCTTCAATTTTTTTTGGCAAAGGTGTTAAATCTTTTAGAGTTGAGTGTAAAAAATATCCAAATATTGACTCTTCATATTCCCACTCTAGGTGCTCTACGCATCCTCATAATATTTTTATGGAAGTCATTTCAGAGACGGGTTTAATTGGATTATTTTTACTTTGTGCAGCATTAGCAATATATGTAAACAGATACTTAAAAAACTCTATTTCATACAATAATATTGCCTTCTTTTTTTTATTAGCCATGCTTTTACCAATTAAACCTTCAGGAGCATTATTTTCAACTTGGTTTGGCACACTTATCTGGATATTAATGGGATTTAGTATGTTAAAAAAAAGATAAATTATGAAAAAAAAAATTGCACTAATAACAGGTATAACTGGACAAGATGGTTCGTATCTTTCAAGATTTTTGTTAAATAAAAATTATATAGTTCATGGCATCAAGCGGAGATCATCCTCAATAAATACAAAAAGGATAGATGACCTGTACCAGGACCCGCACTCAAAAAAGTATTTTTTTAAATTACACTATGGAGATATGACTGATTCATTGTCTTTATTGAATTTGATATCAAAAATTAGACCAGATGAAATATATAATTTAGCAGCTCAATCACATGTTGCTGTTTCTTTTGAAGAGCCAGAATATACAGCAAACTCTGATGCATTGGGTACACTTAGATTACTTGAAGCAATACGTCTATTAAATCTCCAAAAAAAAACAAAGTTTTACCAAGCTGGAACTTCCGAAATGTTTGGTAAAATTCAAGAAAATCCACAAAGCGAGAAAACACCATTTTATCCTAGAAGCCCATATGGAGTAGCAAAACTTTATTCTCATTGGATAACAGTAAACTATAGAGAGGCCTACGGAATATTTGCTTGCAACGGAATTTTATTTAATCATGAAAGCCCTCAAAGAGGTGAAACCTTTGTGACTAAAAAAATTTGTGAAGCATTATGCAAAATAAAACATGGAAAACAAAAGACTTTATACGTTGGCAACTTATATTCTAAAAGAGATTGGGGACATGCAAAAGATTATGTAAAGGCAATGTGGTTAATGCTACAACAAAGAAAGCCAGATGATTATGTTGTGGCAACTGGAAAACAATATTCGGTAAAATATTTTATTAATTTAGTATGCAAAATTCTTAAAATAGATATTAGTTGGAAAGGACAAGGTTTAAATGAGGTAGGAATTGACAAAAAATCAAAAAAAATAATAATTAGATGTGACAAAAAATATTTTAGACCTACCGAAGTTGACTCTTTGTTGGGCAATAGCAATAAAGCAAGAAAAAAATTGGGATGGAGAACTACTTATAACATAAAAAAATTAGTAAAAGAGATGGTTGCTTATGAATTGGATAGAATAAATGATTAAAAAAACTGATAAAATATATGTTGCTGGACATAATGGGTTGGTTGGGTCATCGATAATCAGAGAGTTAAAAAAACAAGGTTACAAAAATATTATTTATAAATCTAGACATCAGTTAAATTTAATTAATCAAAGCAGAGTATATAAATTTCTCAAAAAAGAGAAACCCAAGTTTGTTTTTATTGCCGCTGCTAAAGTTGGAGGGATTTTAACAAACAATTCATTGAGAGGACAATTTATATTTGAGAATCTTGCAATACAAAATAACTTAATAGACGGATCATTTCAAACAGGAATTAAAGATTTAATTTTTTTAGGCTCAAACTGTGTCTATCCAAAAAATTGTCCACAACCAATTAAAGAAGAATACTTATTAAATAGCTTCCTAGAATATACAAATGAACCTTATGCTATTGCAAAAATTGCAGGAATAAAACTTTGTGAAAATTATAATTTGCAATATAAAACAAATTATAAGTGTCTAATGCCATCAAATTTATATGGTCCAAATGATAATTACAATTTACAAACATCACATTTTTTACCAGCAATAATCATTAAAGCTTTAAATATAAAAAAAAAAAAAGATAAAAAATTAACCATCTGGGGTGATGGAAAATCAAAAAGAGAAGTTTTATTTGTTGATGATGTAGCTGATGCATGTGTTTACTTTATGAATAAAAAAACTTCTCATTCTGTTATCAATATAGGATCAGGAAAAGATTTTAATATTAAGTATTATGCATCTTTCGTTTTGAAACAATTGGATATTAAAACAAAAATTGTATATGATAGATCTAAACCTACAGGAACACCCAGAAAGTTGTTAGATTGTAGAATTGCAAATAATTATGGTTGGTACCCCAAAACATCATTAGAAAAAGGAATTTCAATTACTATAAATGATTTAAATAAAAATTTATAAATGAAATTCAGCATAATAACTATTGTAAAAAATGGTTTTCCCGAGATTGAGTTAACTATTAAAAGTGTATTTCAGCAAAATTATAAAAATTTTGAATATATTATATTTGATGGATATTCAGAGGATGGAACATCAGAACTCATAAAAAAAAAATATAAAAACAAAATAAAATACTACAGAAAAAAAGATAAAGGAATGTACGATGCACTTAATAGAGCGATAAAACATGCGAAAGGTGATTATTTAATTAATTTACATTCAGGTGATTTTTTTTACTCTAATTCCGTTCTAAAAAAATTTAGTAAAATTGTAAATAAAAATAAGTCATTCGATTTTTTTTTTTCAGATTTAATATATTATAATAATGAAAATAATAATATCACTAGAGTTTGGAAAATACCTCAATTAAACAAAGACAAAATTTCTTCTTTTAAAATTGCCCATACGTCGGTTTGTTTGAAAAGATATATTACAAAAAAAATTGCATATAACGATAAATTTAAGATTTCTGCAGACACCGAATACTTATTAAATTTATGTAAAAACTTTAGAGGCAAATATATTAAAACATTTTTTATTTATATGAGAACAGGAGGACTAAGCACTTCAATGAATTTTTTATTTACAAAGTTAAGAGAGGATTTAATAATTTTGTATAAAGAATTTAAATTATTATTTTTTATATATTACATTTATAAAATTCTAATAAAAATGTCAGGTTTTAGATATAAAAAAAAGAAACTTATCAACAATTTTATTAGAGAAAAAAAAAAATTAGTTTCCTTTTGAGATCATAGAATTTAATTTTACAATTGTATTTTCATCTATAACTACACCTGGAGATATTATACTTTTTGCTCCTATCCAAGAATTATTTCCTACAATTATTTTCTCTGCAGTTAATTCAAAATTCTGTTTTTTATAATTATGGTTACCTGTACAAAAATAAACCCCTTGTGAAATGCAACAATTATTACCTATTTCTACTGTTTCAATATTATCTATCCACACTCTTGCCCCAATCCATGAGTTGTCTCCAATTTTAAACTTCCAAGGATATTTAATATTCGTGTAAGGGTGAATTATTACATTACTGCCTATTGATGCTCCAAACAATTTTAATAGAAAAATCCTTAATTTTGATGACGGAATAAAACTATAAACAATTAGATTATTTATTAAATACCATATACAAATTTTAAGAAGATGTAATTTTGAAATTTTTTTTTTTTTAAAATTTTTTAGTTGGAACATTATTTTCGATAAAATTATTATAATTTTAAATAATAAGTATATACATCTTAATTTAACATTTTTAAAAACAAAATTGTGAACAAAATAATTTTAACATCCTTTTCTTATGCTAGTAACCTAATGTTTTTTACTGGCCTAATGGTTTTGCTGACAATATTTGATTATAGCTTTTTAGCAGCAGAAATAGGATTGATATATTCTTTAATAGCTAGCGTAAATCTTATTTTTTCATATAATTTAAAGAACCAAATATTGTTAGATGGAAATAAATCTTTGGCAGGTGAAGTTTATAATTTTAGAATTTTTTTAAGTCTGATAATTTTTATAACTTTAATTTTAATTTTAGGAAACTATAGTTTAAATTTTTCATCTAAAAAATTAATAATATTTATTTCAATAATAATATTTCAAAACTGGCTTATTGAGATATTACTTATTATACATGAGGTGGAGAAAAAATTAAAATTCTTCAAATTTTATAATGTGTATAATATTGGAAATTTTTTCATTATATTAATTAACTTATACTTTTTTCAAAATAATTATTTACTTCAAATATTTGTTTTTATCACAATTGTAAATTTTTTTATAATTTTAAAAAATGATTTAAACCGCAAACTCATCAAATATAGTTTTTTAAAATTATTTAATAAAATATCTAAAGTATTTGCTCTCACATCCTCTATTTCTGTTATTCTAAGTGTTTTATTTTGGAGAGTATTTATTTTTTATAATTTTAGTAAAGAAATCTCTGGTATTTTATTCTCTTCATTTGCCATTGGGTCATTTATTGGAACAATATTTTCAACCTCTATAGCTCCATCTATTATAAAGAAAAAAATTGAATATAAGTTTTATTTAAATATTTATCTTATTTTATCATTAATTTTATGTATATTTGTATTTACTGTATTTGATAATTTTAAAAATATTAATTTAATATTATATAAAAATAAAAGTTTATTTCTTTACTGTTCATTGTTTTCAGTTTTAGGTTCGGCGATAATGTTATTTTCAATTATTAAAAGAATTCACT
>CACIGO010000028.1:0-8095 GCA_902586225.1 uncultured Pelagibacteraceae bacterium | reverse complement strand
ATAAAAATTATTATATAACAACACCAATTTACTATCCTTCTGCTAAACCTCATATGGGACATGCATATTCAAGTATAATTGCTGATTTTTTTGCACGTTTCAAAAAAATTGATGGTTTTAATGTTTATTTTTTAACAGGCACAGATGAGCATGGTTTAAAAATACAAAGATCCGCTGAAAAGTTAAATAAGGATCCAAAATCTTTTTGTGATGAAATAAGCAAAACATTCGAGGATTTAACTAAAACATTAAACTTATCAAATACTGATTTTATAAGAACTACAGAGGAAAGACATAAAGTATCTGTGCAAAATTTATGGAATATACTTGAAAAAAATAACCAAATTTTTTTGTCTAAATATTCAGGTTGGTATTCTGTATCCGATGAGGCTTTTTATAATGAAGATGAGGTTGAGGAAAAAGACGGTTTAAAAATTTCTAAATCGTCTGGATCTACTGTTGAGTGGGTTGAAGAAGAATCTTTTTTTTTTAAACTTTCAGAATGGGAAAAACCGTTATTAGAATTTTATGAAAAAAATAAAAATTTTATTTTACCTGAAAGTAGAAGAAATGAGGTAATTAGCTTTGTCAAAAGTGGCTTAAAAGATTTATCTGTCAGTAGAAAAACATTTTCTTGGGGTGTAAAAGTACCGAGTGATGAAAATCATGTAGTTTATGTATGGTTAGATGCCTTAACAAATTATTTAAGTTCTTTAAAATATCCAGATGAAAATAATGAATTATATAAAAATTTTTGGCCAGCAGATTTACATATTATTGGTAAAGACATATTAAGGTTTCATGCTATTTATTGGCCAGCATTCTTGTTGGCTGCAAAAATAGAACCTCCCAAAAGGGTTTATGGACATGGATGGATACTTTCTGGTGATGAAAAAATGTCAAAATCAAAAGGAAATATTTTAGATCCATTAGAAATCATAAATGCTTATGGTCTAGATCCATTAAGATATTATCTACTAAAAGAAGTCTCTTTTGGTAATGATGGAAATATTTCTGAGGAAAAATTAGAAAATTGTATTAATAGCGATTTGGCAAATAATTTTGGAAATCTCTGTCAAAGAGTACTTTCTTTTGCAGAAAAAAATTGTTCTTCTCTAATACCTGATCATAAATTTAATGATGAAGATTTAAAAATTTTAAAACCAATAAATAATTTAGATAAAATAAGATCATTTATAAATAATCAAGACATAAACCAGTATATGAATTTTATTGTAGATAGATTGTTTGCCGCAAATAAATATTTTAATGATCAGGAACCTTGGAAGAAGAAAGATGATAGATTAAGGTTGAATACAATTGTTTATACAGCATTAGAATTAATTAGAAAAATTACTATTTTGCTTTATCCAGTAATGCCAGAAACATCAGTAAAAGTGCTAAATGTTTTTAATGAAACAGAAAATTCTATTGATTTTAAATCAATTGATAATAATGAAATTTTAAAAAAAGATTTAAAAATAAATAAATTAGATATTTTGTTTAAAAAAATTGAAAAATGATAGACTCTCATTGTCATCTTGATCACGAACCTCTTTATTCAAATATTAGTGATGTTATCAAACGTTCCAAGGAAAATGGATTAAAGAAAATTTTAACTATTTCAACCAATTCAAAAAGCTTTGAAAATATTAAAGAGATTATAAATCTTGATGAGATGATCTATGGGAGTATTGGGATTCATCCTCATGAGTCTAGCAATGATAATATGGATAAAAAATTCATTGTTGAAAATGCTAATAAATTTAAAAAGATAATTGGAGTAGGAGAGACAGGATTAGATTTCTATTATGAAAATAGTCATAAACATGATCAAATTAAAAGTTTTGAGACACATATAGAAGCCTCTATTGAACTTAAATATCCTTTGATAGTTCATTCTAGAAGTGCCGAAAGAGAAACATTTGATATTTTAAATAAATATAAAAATAGCGATATTAAAATACTCATGCACTGTTTTACAGGTTCAAAAGAGTTTGCTAAAAAAATGATGACATTAAATGCGTATTTTTCTGCTAGTGGAATAATAACTTTTAAAAATAGTAATGATCTTCAAGAAACTTTTAAAATGATTGAAAATGATAAAATTTTAATTGAAACAGACAGTCCTTTCTTAGCACCTATACCAATGAGAGGTAAAAAAAACGAACCTTCTTTTATTAAATATACATTGGAAAAACTTTCAGAATTAAAATCAAAAAACTTTGATGAATTAGAAACTATTACAAATAAAAATTTTGAAAGATTATTTTTTCAATAATGGGTATTAAATTTATAATATTAGGTTGCGGAAGTTCAATGGGTGTACCAAGACCTGATGGATTTTTTGGAAATTGTGATCCCAAAAATAAGAAAAACTATAGAACAAGATGTTCTGCACTTATTAAAACAACTGATGAAAATATTTTAATTGATACATCTCCTGACTTAAGACAGCAGTTACTGCGTCATAAAATTAAGAAAATTGATAAAGTATTCTACTCACATATGCATGCTGATCAAACCCACGGAATAAATGATTTGAGATCTTTTTTTATTAATAGTAGAAAACAAGTTAATGTTTATGCTGATAATGAAACATCTAAACTTTTAAAACAAAGTTTTTCATATTGTTTTAAAAGTTTTACAAGAGAATATCCAGCTACTTTAAAATTAAATAAATTAAAAAAAAATTCGTTTATTAAACATAAAAATAAAAATTTAAAATTTAAATCGATTGTTGTTCAGCATGGTTCAGTCAAATCTAATTGTTTTATAATTGACAAAAAACTTGCATACATTACTGATGTAAGTGATATTTATAAAAAAGATTATTTTTATTTTAAAAATCTTAAGTATTTGATAATTGATTGTCTTTGGTACAATTTTCATCCATCACACTTAGAAAAATCTTTATACTTCATCAAAAAATTTAAACCAAAAAAAGCTATTCTTTCAAATCTATCACCAGTCTTAGATTATAACCAGTTAAAGAAAGTTATACCAAAAAATGTCATACCAGCACATGATGGTTTAACTGTTGAACTATAGTATTTCTTCAATTTTATTTATAATTTTATTTGATGTGGGTTTTGTAAAAGAGGCATAAGTTTCTTCTACATTTCCCAGTTTATTGATTAATATTTTATGAAAATTCCACTTAGGAATTGCAGATATGCCAAAATTATTTTCTGCCCACTTAAAAATCTTATGAGCATTCCTTCCTTTTACCTCTGTAATAGCTGTTAATGGAAAATTTATTTCAAAATTAACTTCACAAAATTCTTTTACTTCACTATTGGTTTTTTTTTCTTGATTAAAAGAGTCTGAGGGCACTCCAAGTACAATAAGACCCTTAGATTTATATTTATCCCATAATTCTTGGAGATCCTCATATTGTTTTGTGAAACCACAATAGCTGGCGGTGTTAACTAAAAGTATAACTTTATCTCGATAATCTTTTAATTTAATGATTTCTCCATTAATACTCTCTATTTCTAGATCGTAAAAACTTTCCTGATTATTGCTCATTGCTGAATTTTTAAAAAAAAACATTATTATTGTTAAACTTATTATTATTAATTTTTTCATAAACTACTTACTTATTTGGTGTAAGTAGTATTAAGAAGTACCCAAATAAAGTGGATAATAATGACCCAGTTAAAACTCCTATTTTAACTCCATCCATGTATTGCATATTTTCAACAAAAGCTAAATTCCCCACAAATAAGCTCATTGTAAATCCAATACCTGTTAAAACACCAACGCCATAAAAATTAAACCAGTTAGAGTTATTAGGCATCTGAGCTATTTTCAATTTTATTGAAACATAAGAAAATACAAATACTCCTAATTGTTTACCAACAAACAATCCCAATAAAATTCCTAATGGAACTTTATCAAGTAAAGATGCAAAAGATAAACCTTCTAATGAAACACCAGCATTTGCAAAAGCAAATAATGGCATAATACCAAATGCAACATATGGACTAATCGCATGTTCAATTTTTATTAGTAGTGAAAAGTCTTTGTCTTTTTTTCTATGAGGTATAGTCATTGCTAGCAAAACACCAGCAATCGTTGCATGAATTCCAGAATTGTGAGTAAAGTCCCAAAGAAATATTCCAACAATTAAATAAGGTAAAAATTTCTTTATATTAAACTTATTTATTACTAGAAGAACAATAAAGGCTAAAAGCATTAAGCTTAGATATTTAATACTCAGATCACCTGAATAAAATAATGCAATAATTACTATAGCTCCTAAATCATCTATTATAGCTAAAGCAGTTAGAAAAACTTTTAAAGATAATGGAACTCTTTTACCTAATAATGAGAGCACTCCTAAAGAAAATGCGATATCAGTTGCAGATGGAATTGCCCAACCATTCATTGTTTCACTGTCCCCAAAATTTATAAAAACATAAAATAATGCAGGTACTAACATTCCTCCTACTGCTGCTATAATTGGAAGAAGAGCTTGTTTTATATTTGAAAGTTCGCCTTGTAAAAATTCTCTCTTAATTTCTAATGTTACAAAGAAAAAAAATATTGCCATTAAAGCATCATTTATCCAATGTAAAACTGATAATTTTAAACCAAAATTATTTATTCCTAAAAATAAATATTTATTTAAGGTAGAAAAATATAATTCAGATAAATTAGAATTGCTTACAATTAAGGCTATTATGGCTGCAAACAGTAAAACTAGACCACTAGCAGCTTCTAATTTGAAAAACCATCTAAATGGTTTTGTAATTATCTGAATCATTTTTACCTGAGTAAATCTTTAATAAATAATTTCAAGTCATTTATTACTAGATACAAACTATCTGACATTTTTAATATGCCGGGAAATATAAGAGATATCTGATTTTTAAATGTGTCGATAAGCAAGATAAATGCAAAAATTGAAATAATTATTAAAAATATTTTTTTAATAATATTGTTTTCTCTTGAAACTGAACTTTTATCAATAGACACTAATTCTTTTGATGTGCTCTCATTTGTTGAAGATTTTTTTGAAATTTTTTTCTTTGTTTTCTTTATTTCTTTTATAGGTTCTTCAACTGGTTCTATATTAATCTCTGATTTATTTTCCTTAATTTCATTTATTTTAGTAGTTTCAGCCTCTAATTTTACATTTCCTTCTTTTTTAAAAAACCATGTATGATCGCAATTGCCGCACTTTAGAAGTCTACCTTCATCTGGAATTAACTTTTCATCAATATTGAACTTCTTAGAACAGGCTGGGCATTCAATGATCATAGATACTTATATATATCAAATTTTGCAAAATTTCCTTTTAAATAGTGATTAATATACTTTGAAATTTTTTTTATCTACTGTATTAGTACTGCATTCGGGGTGTAGCGCAGCCTGGTAGCGCACTTGGTTTGGGACCAAGGGGCCGTAGGTTCGAATCCTACCACCCCGACCATTTTATGAAAAAAGCAAAAATTTATAAGCCTTCTAAAACTGCTATGCAGTCAGGATTAAAAAAATTTGATAAATGGATTATTGAATACATTACAGATGATCCTGGCACCAATCCTTTAATGGGTTGGGAAAGTTCTACAGACACTTATAGTGAGTTAAAGTTAGAATTTTCAACAAAAGAATTAGCTATTGAGTATGCAAAAAAAAATAAAATTGATTTTGAAGTGATTGAGCCAAATAAAAGAAAAATTACTTTAAAATCTTACGCTGATAATTTTACGAAATAATGTTTAAATTTTTTACAGAAAAAAGATGGTACGGTTGGAGCATATTTGGATCAATCTTCATATTAGTTTCAACTTGGTATCAAGTGCAATTAGATGTAAAAATCAATGAATGGTTCGGCGAATTTTACGATACTCTTCAAAAAGCTCTTACAGAGCCCGGTTCAGTAACGGAAACTGAATTCATTGGATATTTGTTTACATTTGCAAAAGTTGCTGGTCTTTGGATTATAATAGCTATTGTGACAGGTTTTTTTGTTTCTCATTGGGTTTTTAGATGGAGAACTTCAATGGCTGAATACTACCACTCACAATGGTTAAAAGCTCGTTTAACAGAAGGTGCTTCACAGAGAGTTCAAGAAGACACTTTAAAATTTGCAAGAATAATGGAAGGTCTTGGCGTTGGACTTTTAGATAGTATAATGACATTAGTAGCCTTCTTACCAATATTATGGGGATTGTCTAAGCAAGTTGATGTGCTTCCATGGATAGGTGAGGTTGATCATGCTTTAGTTTGGGTAGCAATAATATCTGCACTTGGTGGGACAGTTTTGTTAGCTGCTGTAGGAATAAAGTTGCCTGGTATTGAATATGATATTCAAAAAGAAGAAGCAGGTTACAGAAAAGAATTAGTTCATGGTGAAGATGACCCGATAAGAGCAGCTCCTCCAACAATTGGTCAGTTATATGATAGAGTTAGAGGAATTCATTACAAATCATATTTTCACTACTTGTATTTCAATGCAGTAAAATGGAGCTATTTTCAAGGAATGGTAATTGTTCCATATTTAGCTCTAGCACCAACTATAGTTTCAGGTGCAATTACATTAGGTTTTGTTCAACAGATAACCAGAGCATTTGGAAGAGTTGAAAATTCATTGCAATACTTAGTTCGAAGTTGGTCTACTATAGTGGAATTGATTTCAGTTTGGAAAAGATTAAGTGAATTTGAAGCTAGATTGAAATATAATTCAGAAGAATCCACCGTTGAAAATATTTAATGTCTTTAGATAAAGGTCTGATTAACTCACTTGTTAAAGTTACTTCAAGAGCTGCTATTAATTGTTATCAATATCTTGGAAAAGGGAATAAAAAATTAGCTGATAAAGCTGCAACCGACTCAATGAGAAAAGATTTAAATAATTTAGAAATTAATGGGGAAGTAGTGATAGGTGAAGGTGAATTAGATGAAGCACCAATGTTATATATAGGAGAAAAACTTGGAAAAGGTAATGGTCCAAACTTAGATATAGCAGTTGACCCACTTGAAGGAACAAACTTTGCAGCAAAAAATGTTCCAGGAGCAATATCAGTTTTAGCAATTTCAGATAAAGGAAATTTATTTAATGCTCCGGAAACCTATATGAATAAAATTGCAGTAGGCAAAGATGTCCCTTTCGATGCAACGGACTTAGATTATCCTATAAAAAAAAATATTTCCAATATTGCAGATGCTAAAAATAAAAATATTAATGAACTTACAGTTTGTATTCTTGATAGACCAAGACATAAAGATATTATTGACGAATTAAAATCATTAAATGTAAATTTAAAATTAATTTCAGATGGTGATATTTGTGGCGCACTCTTAGTTACTGATAATAAGTATAGTATAGACTTATTTTTAGGCATTGGAGGGGGTCCTGAAGGAGTAATCTCTGCAGCAGCTTTGGATGCTTATGGATGTAAATTTCAGGGAAGATTTTTATTTGCTACTGATCAAGATAAAGCTAGAGCAAAAAAATTGGGAATATCTGACCTAAATAAAAAATATGATTTAAATGAGATCGTTAAAGGAGATAGTATTTTTTGTGCGACAGGTATTACCAGTACTGAAATGATTGCAGCTGTAAAAAAAGAAAATACAAAATTTGTTACAGAAACTCTTGTCACACACAAAGAATCTACAATAGAAATTATAAAAAGTGAGGAACCTATAGCTTGATTATTTTTAATAATTGCAATAGAAACTCCATCTCTGGTCCCTTCGTCTATCGGTTAGGACACATGGTTTTCATCCATGAAAGAGGGGTTCGATTCCCCTAGGGACCGCCATAATGAAATATTTTGTTTATTTAATAATATCTAAAAATAAACAGAAATATCTAAGTTACGTTGGATATACTAACAATCTAAAAAATAGATTGGCTAAACATAATGCCTCGAAAGGAGCAAAATTTACTAGAGGTAGAAAATGGATATTAGCCTATAGTATAAGTTATGATTCAAAGTCTAAGGCCATGAAAGAAGAATATAAACTTAAAAAAAACTACAAGTTTAGAAATAAATTAAAATCTAATTTTTTTAAATGAAAATCTCAATTTTACTGCCATATAAAGAAAATTTTACTCCTGATTACGCTGGCGCGGTAT
>CACIGO010000027.1:0-9615 GCA_902586225.1 uncultured Pelagibacteraceae bacterium | reverse complement strand
GGAGAAAAATGTAAACTGGCATGTTGATGGAAACTATTTCATTTACAATTTTAGTATTTTTAACAAATAGATAATATGACAATGGAATTGTTAAGACTACTAATGTAGGAGTTAAAAACAAAAACCAAGCTGGAGGATGTTCTTTTCCTAATGGTTCTAGAAATTTTATAGACTCTCCCCAAAAGTTGTACATAGTATCATGACCTATAAATAATTCTTTAAATAAAAATCCTGAAAAAACAGCACCGACTGCTAATAACACCAAAGGTAACATCATACTTAATGGAGACTCGTGCATTGTATCAATACTAAGATCTTTATTTTTGTAATCTCCATGAAAAGTTTTAAATATTAATCTCCATGAGTATATAGAAGTCATTACAGCAGTTAATACACCTATACCAGCAGCATAAATTCCAAATTTTGTTTCACTTATATAAGCAAATTCAATTATTGCATCTTTAGAATAAAAACCTGATAAGAAAGGAAATCCTGTTAAAGCTAAAGTACCAACAATCATTAATGCATAAGTGTAGGGTAATTTTTTAAATACTCCCCCCATCTTAGTAACATCTTGTTCATCTTTAAATGAATGAATTACTGATCCAGAGCCTAAGAAAAGTAGAGCTTTAAAAAAAGCATGTGTAAATAAATGAAACATTGCAACATTATATGCACCT
Source organism: uncultured Pelagibacteraceae bacterium (assembly GCA_902586225.1). GTDB lineage: Bacteria > Pseudomonadota > Alphaproteobacteria > Pelagibacterales > Pelagibacteraceae > Pelagibacter. The sequence continues at coordinate 8,935 of CACIGO010000027.1, read as the reverse complement.
ACACCTGCTGCAAAAAACATGTATCCCAATTGACTACATGTTGAATAAGCGATAATTTTTTTTATATCTGTTTGTACTAATGCAACTGTAGCTGCAAAAAAAGCTGTGGTCATTCCAACTAATGTGATTACAGACAAAGCTAATTCTGAGTACTCATAAATTGGAGAACATCTAACTACTAAAAAAACTCCTGCAGTTACCATTGTGGCTGCATGAATTAATGCGGATACTGGTGTTGGACCTTCCATAGCATCTGGTAACCATGTATGAAGCAAAAATTGAGCTGACTTTCCCATTGCTCCAATAAAAAGTAATAAACAAATCAAATCTATTGTATAAAATTCAAAAGATAGAAAATTTATTTTTTGATCTATAATTTCAGGTATTTTAAGAAAAACTTCGTCGTAATTTACCGTGCCAAAAATATAAAATATTAAAAAAATACCTAATGCAAAACCAAAGTCCCCAACTCTATTTACTATAAAAGCTTTAATAGCAGCAGCATTAGCAGTTTCCTTTTTATACCAAAAACCAATTAAAAAGTACGAGCAAAGACCAACTCCTTCCCATCCGAAAAATAATTGCAAAAAATTATCTGATGTTACTAAGGTTAACATAGCGAATGTAAATAATGATAGATAGGACATGAATCTTGGTTTATGTGGGTCATGAGACATGTAACCAACAGAATAAATATGAACTAAGGATGAAACTAGAGTAACTACAACTAACATTACTGCAGAAAGAGCATCAACTTTAATTGACCAATTTACATTTAAAGATCCTGAATTTATCCAAGTTGCGATAATTGCATTATGCTCATATCCTGATGAAACAACTTTAAAAAATATAAACAAAGATAATAATGCCGAAATAGAAACCAAAATACACGTGATTAATTGCGATAATCTATCACCAATGGTTTTGCCAAAGAAACCCGATATGATTGAACCTATCAAAGGTAAAAATAATATTAAGTATTCCATTTACCCTTTCAATCTGTCGATTTCTTCAACTCTTATTGTTCCAGAATTTCTGTAGTAAACTACAATAATTGCAAGTCCTATTGCGGCCTCAGCTGCAGCCACTGTTAATATGAATAATGTGAAAACCTGGCCACTCAAATCGTTAATAAAAATAGAAAAAGATACTAAATTTATATTTACAGCTAAAAGTATTAATTCAATACTCATCAATATAACAATAATATTTTTTCTATTTAGAAAAATACCCACAATACCAATTGTGAATATAATAGCAGCGAGAGTTAAATAATGTCCAAGACCAATACTAAGCATCTATTTTAACTCCTTTATTATTTTCAACATCAACTAATTCAATACCATCTTTTCTATCTCTAGATATTTGTTTGAAATAACTTTGTCTTTTTACTCCAGATCTTTGTCTGAAGGTCAATACAATTGCTCCGATCATGGCTACCAATAAAACCATTCCAGATAATTGAAACAAATGAATATAATCAGTATATATAACGCTTCCTAAAGATTGAGTATTTGTTAAGTCAGTATTTATTTCAATCGCAATTGAATCTAACAAATCTGGTTTATATTTCCATCCACCTATAACAATAATTAATTCAAAAAATATAATTATACTTACTAATAGACCAACTGGAATATGGGAACTTCTTCCACTAGAATTAAACCATTCATTTTTTTGTTGAGCAACATTTAACATCATAACCACAAATAAAAATAATACTGCCACTGCTCCAACGTACACAATAAGCATTATCATTCCTAAAAATTCGGCACCAATCATTATGAATAGGCAAGAAATACTAATAAAGTCCAATATTAAAAAAAAAACTGAGTTAACTGTGTTTTTCGAAACAGTTACCATAATTGCAGAGACAATTGCAATTAGTGAAAATATATAAAAGACTATTGCGTGAGCAATCATTGATTATCTGTGGGAGCTATCAGCATTAATATTTGCTGCTAAAATATTCTCCCATCTATCTCCATTCTCTAACAACTTTTCTTTGTTATAGTAAAGTTCTTCTCTTGTTTCTGTAGCAAATTCAAAATTTGGACCTTGCACAATCGCATCAACTGGACAAGATTGTTCGCACAAACCACAATAAATACATTTTAACATATCAATATCATAACGAGTAGTTTTTCTACTTCCATCTTCTCTCTCGCTAGACTCTATTGTTATAGCCTGAGCAGGACAAACAGCTTCACATAATTTACAAGCAATACATCTCTCCTCACCATTTGGATATCTTCTTAGCGCATGTTCTCCTCTTGCTCTAGGACTAATTGAACCTTTTTCAAATGGATAATTAATTGTTTTTTTTGGTTTAAATATCTCTTTTATTGCCATGATTAATCCTGTTAAAAAATCAATCATAAAAATTGTTTTGAAAAATCTTATTAAGCTCATTCTAATTACCCGGTAATAAATCAAAATACATTAAAAAACTTGCAGTTAATACTACATAAATCAATGAAAATGGTAGAAAAATTTTCCATCCAAGTTTCATTAATTGATCGTACCTATATCTAGGTACTATTGCTTTTATCAAAGCAAATAAGATAAATAAAAAGAGTATTTTTAAGATTAACCATATTGGAGCCGGAATAACATTTAATGGAAATAAATCTATAGGAGATAACCAGCCACCAAGAAATAAAATAGATCCCATTGCACACATAAGTAAAATGTTGGCATACTCACCTAACCAAAACATTGCATACATCATTCCAGAGTATTCTGTCTGGTAACCTGCAACTAACTCTGCTTCAGCTTCTGGCAAATCAAAAGGTGGTCTGTTCGTTTCTGCTAAGGCTGAAATAAAAAATATTATAAACATTGGGAATAGAGGTATTACAAACCACAAATCTTTTTGAGCTAAAACAATGTCACTTAGATTTAATGAACCTACACAAAGTAATACATTTATAATTATTACACCTATAGAAACTTCATATGAAACCATTTGAGCAGCTGATCTAATTGCTCCTAGAAAAGGATACTTTGAATTAGATGCCCATCCACCCATAATTATTCCATAAACACCTAAAGATGAAACTGCAAAAAGATATAAAATACCGACATTGATATCTGCTAGTACAAAAGTTTCACTAAAAGGAATTACCGCCCATGCAATTAAAGCTAAAGTCATTGTAACTATTGGGGCTAAGATAAATATAACTTTATTTGAGCTTGCTGGAATGATTATTTCTTTAAAAATGTATTTTAACGCGTCAGCTAATGTTTGAAATAATCCAAATGGACCAACAACGTTAGGACCTCTTCTTTTTTGAACAAATGCCCATACTCTTCTATCTAACCAAACAATCATTGCAACAGATACTAAAACTGGGATCAATAGAAACAGAATTCTATAAATTTGTTCAAAAAATATAAATAGTTCAGCCATTAATTATCGGTTCCAGTTTTTGGTAGACTCATTCTAATATTTTTACACTCTGACATTGTTTTTGATGCTCTCGCTATTACATTTGAGTGATAATAATCAATCTCTTCAGTAATAATTTTTTCTGATTTAAAATTATATTCAGGCACCTCAAAATGAGCATCATTTTTATTATTATGATTTAAATAATTCATTAATGAATCGATAAGTTGATTTTTATCTTTATATAAATTTTTTCTCTTAATAAATGAGGACAATTCATTTATTATTTGCCAATCCTCTTTCGCTTCACCTGGTGGATATGATGCCTTATAGGCTTTTTGTAATTTTCCTTCTAAGTTTGTAAAATAACCATCTTGTTCTGTGTAAGTAGCACCAGGCAAAATTACATCAGCAATACTTGCACCTTTATCACCGTGACTACCTATATATATTATAAATTCATTTTTTTTCTCAAAATTTAAATTATCTTGGCCAAATAAAATTAAAATTTCAAAGTTATTGTTTTCCAATTTATCCAATATTTCGTAGCTAGAATTTTTTGACAATACATTTAAGTCATATGAGCCTACTGTGGATGAATTTATTGATAATATATTTAATGCATTCCAATCATCAGAAATTTTATTATTTACTAATAGATAATTTTTGAATTCTTCAAAAATATAAGGTGCCGACTTAAGTTTAAGGACTGATTGTCCAAAAATTATACATGGATATTTCGATTTTTTAATTTTTTCTGAAATTTCATGCTTATTATCAATGATATCTTTTATAGTGTCTGTGTTATTTGCTATAACTTGGTAAGGATAAGTTAAATCACCAACATCACCTAAAGATATAATTTCGGTCTTATTTTTTAAATAATTTTTTCTAATTCGTGAGTTTAATATTGTAGCTTCAAATCTTGGATTTGTACCTATTAGAATTATTAAATCACTTTTTTCTATTCCTTCAATGGAACTGTTAAATAGATAATTACTTCTTACATTTGTATTAATATATAATTTTTCATATCTAGATTCCAAATTTTCAGACTTAATCGTTTTTTCAAAAAAATCTTTTGCTGCGTAAGTAGTTTCCATATTTGTCATATCACCTATAAATCCAGCAATTTTTTCAGACTTTGTTTTTGAAATTCTTTCAGATACAGCTTTAAAAGCTTCATCCCAACTTGATGGCTTTAATTTATTATTAGTCTTAACATAGGGTGTATCTAATCGTTGATTTTTCAAGCCATCACATGCATATCTGGTTTTATCTGATATCCATTCTTCATTTATTTCTTCATTAATTCTTGGAAGAACTCTTTTAACCTCCCATCCGTATGTATCTACTCTTATATTTGATCCAACAGCATCCATCACATCAATTGTCTCAGTTTTTTTTAGTTCCCATGGTCTAGCTTCGAAGACATAGGGCTTTGATGTAAGTGCACCGACAGGACATAAATCAATAACATTAGCTGAGAGTTCAGATTCCATCGCTTTTTCTAAATAAGTGGTGATTTGCATATTCTCACCTCTGCCAATTGCTCCAAGCTCAGGAACTCCAGCAACTTCTGTTGCAAATCTAATACATCTTGTACAATGAATGCATCTTGTCATTTGAGTTTTAATTAGTGGACCCATATATTTTTCGGGTACATATCTTTTATTTTCTTTAAATCTTGATTTATCAATTCCGTAATACATGGATTGATCTTGTAAATCACATTCTCCGCCTTGATCACATACTGGACAATCAAGTGGATGGTTTGCTAGTAAAAATTCCATTACACCTTTTCTTGCTTTTTTCACTTTTTCGGTGTTTGTTCTAAGAACCATCCCCTCTGCAGCAGGCATCGCACAAGATGCTATTGGCTTAGGAGATTTTTCCATTTCAACTAAACACATTCTACAATTTCCGGCTATTGATAATTTTTCGTGATAACAGAACCTTGGTATCTCTGCTCCAGCTTGTTCGCATGCTTGTAAAACAGTTGTACCTTCTTCTACCTCTACATCAATTTCATTTACTTTAAGTTTAAGCATTTTCTTTTTCTAACAAATGTTGATCAACTAAATAAGGTATATCTTTTTGTTTTTTCACAATAGGATCAAACTTGTTTCTTTCAATTATTTCATCTTTAAAATTTCTGATTAATCCTTGAACAGGCCATGAAGATCCTTCTCCAAAAGCACAAATTGTATGACCTTCAATTTGTTTTGTCACATCTAATAACATATCTACTTCATCTCTTGTTGCTTCGCCTTTGGCCATTCTCTCTAACATTCTCCACATCCAACCTGAACCTTCTCTGCATGGTGTACATTGACCACAACTCTCGTGTTTATAAAATCTTGCTATTCTAGCCATACACTTAATAATGTCTTGATCTTTATTTATGACCACAATACCAGCTGTTCCTAAACCAGTTTTATTCTCGACACATGCATCAAAGTCCATTTTAATTGTTTCACATGTTTCTTTTGGAAGTAATGGCATTGATGAACCACCAGGTATTACTGCTTTTAGATTATCCCATCCACCTATTACTCCACCTGCATGTTTTTCAATTAATTCTTTTAATGGAATTCCCATTTCCTCTTCTACGTTACAGGGATTATTTACATTTCCTGAAATACAATATATTTTAGAACCAGTATTTTTTGGTCTACCAAGTGATGAAAACCATTTTCCACCTCTTCTAAGTATAGTTGGTACCACTGAAATTGTTTCAACATTGTTTATTATTGTCGGGCAACCATAAAGACCTATTAAAGCGGGAAACGGAGGTTTCAATCTTGGTTGACCTTTTTTTCCTTCAATACTCTCAAGTAAAGCAGTTTCCTCGCCGCAGATATAAGCCCCAGCACCATAATGAATATATATATCTAATTCCCAATCAGTCCCTGCAGAATTTTTTCCTAAGAGACCATCCTTGTACGCTTCATCAATAGCTGTTTGAAGCTTTTGTCCTTCATTAAAATATTCTCCTCTAATATAAATATAACACTTATGAGCATTAACTGCGTAAGATGCAATTAAGCAGCCTTCTATTAATTTATGAGGTTCAAATCTTAGAATATCTCTATCTTTGCATGTACCAGGCTCAGACTCATCGGCATTAATTACTAAATAATGTGGTCTTGATCCAACTTCTTTTGGGGCAAAAGACCATTTCAATCCTGTAGGGAATCCAGCACCTCCTCTTCCTCTAAGTTCTGATGTTTTTATCTCATTAATTATCCATTCTCTTCCTTTTCCGCAAATTTCTTTTGTATCCTTCCAGTCTCCCCTTTGTTTTGCAGATGCTAAATCAGCACCAAAATCGTTGTATAAATTTTGAAAAATTCTATCTTTATCTTCAAGCATTTTTATTACCTATTAATGTTTTTCTAGTATTTTCTGGTTCAGAACTTAATCTGCCTCTATATGATCCTGGTCGAGGAACTTCATCATTACTTATTTTATCAATTATTTGCTCAAGTTTTGTTGGATCTAAATCCTCATAATAATCCTCATTTAATTGAAGCATCGGAGCATTCACACAAGCACCCAAACATTCTACTTCTAACCAAGAGGTTTTTCCATCCTCTGATAAACGATTTTCTTCCTCAGAAATTTTTCGTTTACAAACATCTACTAAATTATACGCACCCCTTAACATACATGGGGTTGTAGTACATACTTGAAAGAAATATTTACCAACTGGAGTTAAATTATACATGCTATAAAATGTAGCTACTTCATATACTTTTATGTAGGGCATATCTAAATACTTTGCTATGTATTTCATTGCACTTAAAGGTATCCAATTATCATTTTGTTTTTGTGCTAAGTACAATAAAGCCATAACCGCACTTTGTTCTTTTCCAGAAGGATAATTTTTAATAATACTATCAGCAGTTTCTTTATTTTTTTTATTAAACTCAAATTTTTCAGGTTGTACTTTTGATATTTTTTTAACAGCCATTATCTATCTACCTCTCCGAAAACAATATCCATTGAACCTAAAACTGCAGGAACATCTGCTAACATATGACCTTTAATTAAGTAATCCATCGCTTGCAAATGAGAAAATCCTGGAGCTCTAATTTTGCATTTGTAAGGTTTGCTTGAACCATCAGAAATTAAGTAAACACCAAATTCTCCTTTAGGAGCCTCTACAGCTGTATATATTTCATCTTTATCAACTCTGTAACCTTCGGTATATAACTTGAAATGATGGATCAATGCTTCCATAGATTGTTTTATCTCTTTTTTTGGTGGTGGACTGATTTTTCCATCATCAGTTTTAATTGGTCCCACTGGTAAATTTGCCAAACATTGATTTATTATATTTACACTTTCTTTCATTTCTTCAATTCTGCATAGATATCTGTCGTAACAATCACCGTTTTTTCCTACTGGAATTTTAAATTCGAATTGCTCATAACAATCGTAAGGCTGGGATTTTCTTAAATCCCATGGAACGCCAGATCCTCTCAACATAACACCAGAAAAAGAATAATCGAGAGCATCTTGTTTTGATACTACTCCAATATCAACGTTTCTCTGTTTAAATATTCTATTGTCAGTTAAAAGTAATTCTAAATCATTTATTATTTTTGGAAATCTTTCACAAAAGTTTCCAATCTCTTTATCTAATCCTTTTGGTAGATCTTGATGTACTCCTCCAGCTCTAAAATAATTGGCATGTAATCTAGAACCTGAAACTTTTTCATAAAAACCCATCAATATTTCTCTCTCTTCAAACCCCCATAAAGTTGGAGTTAATGCACCAACATCCATTGCTTGTGTTGTGACATTTAAAATATGACTAAGTATTCTTCCAATCTCACAAAACATTACTCTTATGTATTGAGCTCTTATCGGAACTTCTATTTTTAAAATTTTTTCAATTGCCAAAGCAAATGCGTGTTCTTGGTTCATTGGCGCAACGTAATCTAGTCGGTCAAAATACGGAACAGCTTGGGTGTAAGTTTTGTTTTCTATTAATTTTTCCGTCCCCCTATGCAATAAGCCAATATGTGGATCTGCCTTTTCAACAATTTCGCCATCTAACTGCAATATTAACCGCAAAACTCCATGAGCAGCAGGATGTTGAGGTCCGAAATTTAGATTTAAAGTTTTAGTTTCTTTTGCCATTATTCTTTAGTTTGTTCTTTTATATACTTAGTTCCTTCCCAAGGACTTTCATAATCAAAGTTTCTATAATTTTGTTCTAATTTTACTGGTTCATAAATCACTTTTTTAGTTTCTTGACTGTATCTAACTTCATTATGACCTGTTAAAGGGAAATCTTTTCTTAATGGATGTCCTTCGAAACCATAATCTGTAAGTATTCTTCTCATGTCTGGATGATCTTTAAAATCAATTCCATACATGTCAAACACTTCCCTTTCCATCCAATTTGCAGCAGGAAATATAGATGTTATTGAACCAACAATTCCTTTTTCTTTTACATCTATCTCTATGATAATTCTTTGATTAAATTCATGACTTAATAAAAGATAAACTAATTTAAATCTAATTTCGTTT
>CACIGO010000026.1:0-9921 GCA_902586225.1 uncultured Pelagibacteraceae bacterium | reverse complement strand
GAGGCATATGAATTGAAATTGCATCCATTTTATTTAAACTCTCAGTTAAATCATTAATTTTAGTACCACCAACTTTTTTAAATTCCTCTTCGCTGACAAAAGGATCATAAACAAAAATGTTCATTTCTAAACCCTTACATTTTTTAAGTAAGCATTTTCCAATACGACCAAAACCTGCAATTAAGATACTTTTATTCCATAACTCAATTGTTTTAGGAAGCTTAGTTCTATCACTGAACTTTCCAGTTTTTACAGTCTCGTTGTACATATTATTTCTTTTTGCAATGCTGAATAGCATGAATAAAACATGTTCTGCTACAGCTTGAGCATTTGCTGTAGCTGTTATTGCTAATGTGATATTATTTTGCTTGGTTGCTTTAAGATCTATATTGTCATAGCCTACACCATGTCTAGATATCACTTTTAAATTCTTAGCAGAGTCTATAATTTCTTTTGACAATTTAGATGTTCTAATACTTATTCCATCACAGTCTTTTATTTTATCTTTCAAAAATTCTGTATCTGTATTGTCTACAACTTCAAATTCAAAATTTTTATTTCCTTTTAGTAAATCAATACCATGATTATGTATCGATCCTATTATTAAGATTTTTTTCATACGTAAAAGTTTATACTTTATTTATTAATAGGCTTTAGATAATTCTGATTTCACTGTGCCTTTTAAATTTTCAACTGTATTTTTCGCACCCGCACTTATAAATCTGGAGTCCGCTCCAACTGTTACAAATTGAAAACCTTTTTCAATCATTTTTTTTGCATAATCAGTGCTTCCGTTATGAATTCCAGCAAATATATTGTTTTTTTTTGCATGCTCTAATATTCTAAGTATTTCTGAATAAGCTTTAGTATCTTCACCTTTGTCAAAACCAGGCTTTTCTCCTATAGCCAAACTTAAATCAGCAGGCCCTATGTAGATACCATCAAGGCCCGGGGTACTCATAATTTCATCAAGATTTTCTAAAGCTTCTTTAGTTTCAATCATAGCCATTTTTAATATTTCATTGTTTGCATGATCTCCATAATCAGGCCCTCCATAGATTAACCCTCTCATTGGGCCGAAACTTCTATATCCATCTGGTGGATATTTACAAGCTTGAACAAATCTTTCTGCTTCTTTTCGATTGCTTACCATTGGGCAAATAATTCCATAACATCCAGCATCTAAAATTTTCATAATTTGACCAGGTTCATTCCAATTAACTCTTGCCAAAGGCACGACTTCAGTCGCTGAAATCACTTGCATCATTGGCATTGCATTCGTGTAATCAACGAGCCCGTGTTGCATATCAATTGTTAATGAGTCCCATCCTTGTTGAGCCATTGTTTCTGCCGAAACAGTACTTGGAATTTGTAACCAACCATTGATTACAGCTTTGCCATTTTTAATTATTTCTTTGGCTTTATTTTTTCTCATTTACTCAGGTTTTTAGACCCATATGGGTATACTTTATATTAAGGTAATCTTTTATGGCCATAGATCCACCTTCACGACCATAACCTGTTTGTTTTATTCCACCGAATGGAGCTTCAGCAACTGCGACTGCAGCTGTATTTACTGCTACACAACCGGTTTCCATCATCTCTGATGCTCTATTAGCTTTGTCCATTGAGTTTGTATATAAATAGCTACAAAGTCCTAGGTCATTATTATTTGCTCTCTCTACTACTTCGTCAAAATCCTTGAAAGTTAAAACGGGCACTAAAGGACCAAAAGGTTCTTCTTTCATAATTGTAAAATTGTCCTGCACTTCATCAAATACAGTTGGTTCAAAATAATAACCTTTATTAAATCCTGAAGGTCTACCCCCACCTAAAACAACTTTTGCGCCTTCACTCTTTGTCGTTTCTACTAATTTTTCAATTTCTTCCAAACGTTTTGCTGTTGTTAAAGGTCCTAAGTCAGTGCCTTCATCCATTCCATTTCCAATTTTTAATTTTTTTGCTCTATCTACAAAAGCATTTACAAATTCTTCTTTTCTTGTTTCTTGAATGTAAAATCTATTTGGAGATATACAAACTTGACCATTGTTACGAAATTTTGCTGTTATTGCCATATCTGCAACTTTATTCATGTCAACATCATCAAATACTATAAATGGAGAATGGCCACTTAATTCCATTGTAACTCTTTGAACTTTATCTGCAGCTTTTTTAAGAATTAATTTTCCAACACGTGTTGAGCCGGTTATAGAAACTTTTTTTATTATATCTGAATCTAGTAATTCATTTGATATTTCAGCTGGGTCTCCAGATAATAAATTGACTACTCCATCAGGAACTCCAGCATCTTTACAAATATTTACAAGTTCCATAACTGCTCCAGGTGTAATTACATCTGGCTTACAAATAACTGAACAACCAGCAGCCAGTGCAGTTGAAATTTTTCTAGATGCTAAAACTATAGGAAAATTCCATGGCACAAGTGCTGCTACAACACCTACTGGCTGATAGTAAACATGAACTCTTGTTTCTGGAAATCTACTTTGTAATGTTTCACCATAAATTCTCTTAGTTTCTTCTGCATTCCATTCAAATATATCTGCTCCACCACCAACTTCTCCAATTGCTTCTTTAAGAGGTTTTCCAACTTCAAGTGTAAGCCATTTAGCCAATACATCTTTTCTTTCGCGCATTAAATCTGCAATTTTTCTTATTACATATGACCTCTGCCATGGAGTGGTATTTTTCCATGTTTCGAAACCTTTCTCTGCTGATTTTAATGCTTTTTGAACATCAACAGAGGACGCTTTTGATGCTTCTCCTAGAACTTCTTCTGTTGCTGGATTGATAACTTTATAAGTTTCTTTTTTTTCTGCTTGTTGCCACTGACCATCAATGAATTGACCAAAATTGCTATACATATTTTTTAAATTGTGTTTAATTGTTAAAAGTTAAAGATTTATATATAGAATAATGAAAAAAATAAAGCTCACTTGTGCACATGCAATAATAAAACATCTTATTGCTCAAAAAATTTTAATAGATGGTAAAAAAGAGCAGTTATTTGCTGGAGCTTTTGGTATTTTTGGACATGGCAATGTTGCTTGTTTAGGACAAGCTCTACAAGAAAATCAAGATAAATTACCAACTTATAGAGGGCATCATGAGCAAAATATGGCTCTGACTGGAATAGCATATGCTAGAGCCAAAAGAAGAAAACAATTTTTTGTTGCAACTAGTTCAGTTGGACCAGGATCTACAAATATGGTTACAGCCTCGGCTGTTGCTATGAGCAATAGACTTCCAATTTTATTTTTGCCTGGAGACACATATGCAAACAGAATGCCTGACCCGGTTCTACAACAAGTTGAGCATTTTAATAATCCTGGCATTACTCAGAATGATGCTTTCAAACCAGTAACAAAATATTTTGATAGAATTACAAGACCAGAACAAATCTTACAAACATTACCTCAAGCAATCCAAACAATGTTAGATCCAGCAGATTGCGGACCAGCTTGCTTATCATTATCACAAGATGTCCAAGGTGAAACATATGAATATCCTGAGGAATTTTTTAAAGAGAGAGTTCATAATATTAGACGACCAAGACCTGATGATTATCAAATAAAACAAGCGGCTGAGCAAATTAAAAAATCTAAAAATCCTTTATTGATTTCAGGTGGAGGGGTTTTCTACTCTGATGCAATGGAAGATCTAAGTAATTTTGCAATTAAACACAATATACCAGTTACACAAACAGTTATGGGCTACTCTACTATGAAGAGAGACCACTCTCATTTTTTAGGTCCAATAGGTGGTCTTGGTGGCAAAGCAGCAAATAATTTAGCAAAACAAACTGACCTAGCTATTGCTATTGGAACAAAGTTAGCTGATTTCACAACTGGTTCGTGGGCAAATTTTGAGAACCCAGACTTTTCACTTGTTAGTGTTAATGTCTCTAGATTTGATGCTAGCAAACATTTGGCGCAATCAGTAATAGGTGATGCAAAAGTAAGCTTACAAGAGCTATCAAATGCTTTGGGAGATTGGAAAGCACCTGATCAATGGCATAAAAAATCAAGAGATGAATTAAAAAATTGGAATGATTATGTTGATAAAGAAAGTGGACCAACTAATCAAGAGCTACCTAGTTATGCACATGCTGTAGGAGCAATATATCGTAATTCAGATCCAACAGACATTGCTGTTACAGCGGCAGGAGGATTGGTTGGAGAAGTTGTACAAATTTGGAGGCCAAAAGAATTAAATACACATGAAACCGAGTGGGGTTTTAGCTGTATGAGTTATGAAATTTCTGGTGCATTAGGAGTAAAAATGGCCAACCCAGATAAAGAAGTAATAGCTTTTGTAGGAGATGGATCTTATTTGCTTTTTAATTCAGATATTTATTCATCAGTTATAACAAATAATAAATTAATAATAGTTTTATGTGATAACGGAGGCCATGCCGTTATTAATAGGCTACAATTATTTAAAGGTGGAAAAGAATTTAATTGTCTATTTAATAGTTCAAAAGCTCCAAATCTTGTACCTGTTAATTTTGCTAAACATGCAGAGAGTATGGGTGCAAAATCAGAGGAAGTATCATCTATTTCTGAATTAGAAGAAGCATTTAAAAGAGCTAAAAAATCTGATGTGACTTACTTAATTTCAATAAAAACTCATTCTTATGAGTGGCTAGAAGGTTCTGCTTATTGGGAAAGTCCTACTTTAGAAATGCCATCAACAAAAGAAAATGAAGAGGCATTAAAACTTCATAAAGAAGGAAAATCAAAGCAAAGACAAGGTGTCTAAAATTGATGAATAAAGTTTTTAAGGTTGGTCTCATAGGATGTGGCCATATCGCAGAAACATATTTTAGGGGACACCAATATTTTAATAATTTCAAAATCGTTGCTTGTGCGGATATTAATCAAAAAGCAGCTGAAAAATGTGCGAAATTATACAACATCAAATCAATGACTGTTAATGAAATACTAAAAGATAAAGAAATTGAGGTAATTTTAAATTTAACAATTCCTCAATCACATTATTCTGTATCAAAAAAAGTATTAAATGCAGGCAAGCATGTTTATTCAGAAAAACCATTAGCAACATACTTTCAAAAAGGAAAAGAGTTAGTGGCTTTAGCAAAACAAAAAAAATTATATATTGGTAACGCGCCGGATACTTTTCTTGGAGGAGGAGGACAAAAAGCAAAGGAATTAATTGACTCTGATTTGATTGGACAAATCAAACTTGGAAATGCAATCTTTGCATTTCCTGGAGTTGAAAACTTTCATCCAAAACCAGAATCTTGGTATAAAAAAGAGGGAGGACCAGTAATAGATATGGGTCCTTATTTTTTTACAACTCTTGTTAATCTTTTAGGTCCAGCTAAGCAGGTGCAAGGAAGAACATTGACAGCATTTAAAAGAAGAAATTATAGAGCAGGTCCAAATAAAGGAAAAACATTTAAGGTTGAAACACCAACAACTTATTTAGCAACAATTCAATTTCATAATGAAGCAATTATTCAAGTCACTTTATCCTTTGATGTTATTAATCATCAAAGAAATCATATGGAACTTTATGGAACTAAAGGATCAATTATTGTTCCTGATCCAAATATGTTTGGTGGATCTGTTTATATTTCTGTTACTGAAGGTGGTCGTTGGGGAGAACATAAAACCGATAAAATGCATTTAGGAAAAATAAATATTACATCTGCAAGTGGTAGATCTAATGAGTCACCAACAAATGCAAACTATAGAAGTGTTGGTATGTCTGAGATGTTATATTCAATCGAAAAAAAGAAAAAACATCGATGTTCAGGAGAGTTATCTCTTCATGTTTTAGATATAATTGAATCTACTATGAAAGCTGCAACAACTGGAGTACCTCAAAAAATTAAAACTAAGTGTGAAAAACCAAAAAGATTTACAGAAGAAGAAGTAAAAAAAATTCTCTTATAGATCATGAAAGATATTGCAATTGTTGATCCATATCCAAGAACTATGGAGCTTATTTTTTCAAAACCAAAATTAAATGAGTTAAAAAATAAATTTAAACTTATTTTCGCACCAAAAATAAATAAACAGAAATTTTATATTAATAATATTCATAAAGCGAAATTTATAATTGGACAGCCTGATCTTCCTAAATTTTTGTTAATAAAAGCAAAAAAGTTGAAAGCAGTAATAAATGTTGAAAGCAACTTTTTAGATAATATGGATTATAATTATTGCTTTGATAATGGTATTCACGTTATTGCAACTTCACCTGTTTTCTCAAAACCAGTTGCTGAGATTGCGCTTGGATTTACACTCTCTCTTCTTAGAAATATTCATGGAGCAAATCAGGATTTCATTAATAAAAAGGAAAAGTATGGATTAGATGGAAATCTTAAGGCTTCATTGTTATCAGAAAAAAAAATTGGATTATTGGGATTTGGAGACCTAGGGAAAGCTTTGGTTCCATTATTGAAACCATTTTCGAGTAAAATAAATATCTATGATCCTTGGATACCAAACAAAAAAATAATTAATCAAGGATATCAACCAATTACTTTAAAAAAAATGTTTAAAGAATGTGAGGTTATTTATGTACTTGCTGCAATTACTACAAAAAACAAAGGACTGATTGATAAAAAATTACTCAATCTTATGAAATCAAACTCACTTTTTATACTAATGAGTAGAGCTGCAGTCGTTAATTTTAAAGATTTAAAAAATAGACTTAAAAAGGGTGATATTTATGCAGCACTTGACGTTTTTCCCGAAGAACCAGTTAAAAAAAATGACCCAATAAGAAAATTAAAAAATGTTTTATTTTCAGCACATAGAGCGGGTGCTTTAGAAGAGACATTTAAAGAAATGGGCAATATTGTTTTTGAAGATATGAAATTAATTTCAAAAAATCTTAATCCAAGATTTTGTAAAAAAGCTCTAAGAAAAACTGTTCATCTTTTAAGGTCAAAACCTGTTGCAATTAATTAATTTTTTTTTTAATTTAAATTAAATGACTTCAACAAATAAATTGCTCTTAGAGGCTAAAGGTATCACAAAGTATTTTGGAACAATAACTGCTTTAGAAAATGTAAATTTAAAAGTGCACGAAGGTGAATGTCTAGGTGTAGTGGGAGATAATGGTGCTGGCAAATCTACACTAATGAAAGTTTTATCTGGTTTGTACAAACCAAGTGCAGGTGCTTTATTTTTTGAGGGCAAAGAACATGTTTTAGATAGTCCAAAAGACTCTCAAAATTTAGGTTTAGAAATGGTTTATCAAGATCTTGCATTGGCAGGTAATTTACCTATTGGAGAAAATATATTCTTAGGAAGAGAGCCAACAAAAAATATTGGCTTCTTAAAATTTCTAGATTTTAAAAAAATTCAAGAAATGACAAGTGCACACTTAGAGAAACTAAAAATAAATGTTAAAAGTGCTGATCAGAAAGTAGAGGAATTATCTGGAGGACAAAGACAAGCGGTTGCAATAGCTAGGTCAACAGCATTTAATGCCAAAGTTGTCATAATGGATGAACCAACTGCTGCTTTAGCAATAAAAGAAGTTGGAAAAGTATTAGATTTAATTAATAAATTAAAAAGTACTGGCGTAGGTGTTATAGTAATAAGTCATAGAATGGATGATATTTTTACTGTTTGTGACAGAGTAATGGCACTTTTTCAAGGAACAAACTTTGCTGAATCTCAATTAGATAAAACTTCAAGAGATGAAGTCATTGGTTGGATTATGGGAAAAAAATAAAATGGACGATAAGGAAAAAAAACAAGATAGCTTATATGTAAAACTTATTCCATATTTTGAAAAATATGGGATTTTACTATTATTAGTTATCATGATCTTGGTAATGCATATTTTGCAACCAGATGTCTTCTTGTCTTGGAGAAATGTAACAAACGTATTCAAACAAATATCTTGGCAATCAATGTTAGCTTTAGGTGTTTTTATGGTGATTGTGACTGCGGGTATAGATCTATCAGTTGGCTCAATAATGATGCTTTCATTGATGATTTTAGCAATAGTAGCTAAAGCCGGAGCACCTTGGTTTATAGTTGTTCTAGTACCTTTATTTGCTGGATTTTTATGCGGATTGATAAATGGTTTGGGGATAACACTTTTAAGAATGCCTCATCCTTTTATAATGACTTTAGGAACTCTTTATATTTTTAGAGGAACAGGAAACTTAATATCAGGCGGAACACCTATAAGTGGATTTACTGATGAAGTTAGGTACTTAGGTCATGGTAGAATAGATCTTACTTGGCTAGGATTAGAGAAATCTCAATATCTCCCCGTAAGCTTAGTTTTAATCGCTGTTGTATATTTTGTTTTTTGGGTTTTCTTAAATCATAGTCGAACAGGAAAGTGGATTTATGCAATTGGTGGCAACCCAAGCGCAGCAAGAGCTTCAGGAATTAATGTTAATAAAATTTTAATAATTGTTTATTCACTTTGTGGATTTTTATCAGGTATTGGAGCATTAATTTTAGCAGGAAGAACAGACTCTGGTTATCCTAATGCAGGATTACAATCTGAATTGGATGCTATCGCAGCATGTATAATTGGTGGAGCTAGTTTCTTTGGTGGTAGAGGAACTGTTCTTGGAGTTTTTGCCGGAGTAATGATTATGGGAATTTTAAGAAATGGACTTAATTTGATGGATGTAAGTTCTTTCTGGCAACAAGTATTGATTGGCTCAATCATTGTATTAGCAGTTTACGTGGATGTTTTAAGAAGAGATTTCGGCACGAGAAAATAAACACGTCAAAGTTGAATAGATGCTACCATAAGAGACCCTGTAAACAGTTGAATTTTTTTTAAAAATTTTATTAAATTAAGTTTTAATAATTATTAAAGGGGAAATTTATGAGAGAACTATCAAGAAAAATTGTTGTTTTAGTATCAGCAATTTTTTTATCGATAAGCATGATTTCAGCTTCTTTTGCTGATGGTCATGGTAAAAAAATCTTGTTCAGTATTAAAGGTCCTGGGTCTGGAAATCCTTTCTGGGCTTCTGTTACAAAAGGTGCTGAAGAAGAAGCTAAAAAATTAGGTGTTAAGTTAATCTTGGTTGCGCCACCTCAAGAAGGTGATGTTCAAGCACAAATTAACCAAGTTGAAGACCAGCTTGCTAAAGGTGTTGATGCTTTAGCTCTTGCACCAGGAGATCCAAATGCATTTGCTCCAATTGTAGATGACGCTATCAAAAGTGGTGTTCCAGTTGTATTCGTAGATACAAAAGGGAAGATAACAGTTTGGGGTGATCCATGTAATGCTGAATGGATAGCTGAAAAGGTTGTTAATCACATAAATGATAATCTTAAAATTGAAAATCCATTTTCAGATGACAATAAAGTTAAAACAGACCCTGACCCGAGAATAAAAGCAGAGGGAAAAGCTGGTCAGTCAGTAGAAATGGGTGTTATTTTTATAATGTCATCAAATTTTCTAGCAGAACCAGGATCAGAATGGATTGTTGGTACTTGTTTTAAATCTCCATGTGTGGCTGCTGGCAATAATGAATTAACTTCTTTATATAGATAGCTAATTATTTTCAATTTCTAAATTTGCAATTTTTAAAGTTTCAGTTAGATATTTGTATCCAATTTTAGCATATTCAAAAGGATTTGCTTTTGCTGGATCTTGCTCCGCTTCTACAACTAACCATCCAGAATAATTTTGTTCTTTTAACAATTCAAAAAAAGGCTTGTAATCAATGCAACCATCTCCTGGAACAGTGAAGGCTCCTTCCAAAAAAGCCTGTCTAAAACTATAATCGTGATTTAACGAATTATCTAAAACATTTTTTCTCATATCTTTGCAATGTATATGAATTATTCTTTCTTTAAATTCTTTATAAATTTTCAAACTATCTCCTTTTGCAAATAACATGTGTCCAGTATCTAAAGTTAGTTTGACACTACAATCTGT
>CACIGO010000025.1:0-10390 GCA_902586225.1 uncultured Pelagibacteraceae bacterium | reverse complement strand
TGGAAATTTTGGTTTTAATTTTTGAACAATAGGTTTTAAAGCATCAGCAATCTTGTTTTTTTCGTTAGTTGTAGTGACAAATAGCAAATATTTTTGTCTATTATCAAAAAATCTAAAATTTTTTTTCATAAATGTAAATTTGTAATTATTAATTTGCTGGATAATTAGTTGTTATAAATTTTTTCAAAACATTTAACACTCGATCCGCTTCCTCTAATAACATCATATGTCCGCAATTATCTATTATATCTATTTGACTTCCTTCAATTAAATTAGCTAGTTTTTTACCTTCTTTTACTGGACACATCTTGTCGTCAGTGGCAAGTATAGAAAGGGTAGGTATCTTAATTTGTTTAGCAGCTTCAAAACCATTTTTGTAATTATCGCATGCTCTAAAGTCTACACCGAGGGTATTTTTTATTGTTCTAGTTTTAGCTAACATTGAACCGGTATTGATATGATATAAACCTGGCACAGGATGACCACCGAAGTGTCCAGCTGGTCCATGAGCCCAGTCCATCATTAATTCAACAGCTTTAGGATCGTTATTTTCTGCTAAAGATAATAATTCAGGGTTCATTGGAATTGCACCAGCACCACCCATTAAACTTAATGTTTTTATTTTATCAGGATTCCTTGCTGTACATTCAACAGTAACTAAACATCCTTGTGAGTGACCGACCAACGAAGCTTCTTTATATCCAACTGCATCAATTACATCACTTACCCAATCTGCCATTTCTTCTATTGATTTTAAACTTTCACCTCCTGATAATCCATGTCCAGGCATATCTAAAGCTAAAACGCTATATCCATGAAAAGCAAAATATCTTGTTTGCAAAACCCATGTCATATGAGTTAGTCCACTGCCATGCACAAATATTATTAATGGCTTATTTTTATCGAAAGGTCTACCTCCCGTAGAAGCATAAACCTCGTTATTATTTACCTGAAACTTCATTGATTGGATACGAGTCTAGGTTTCCTAGCAGCTCTAAATCCATTTTCAAAGTCATTTTTAATATCATCAATATCTTCAATACCGACTGATAATCTGATCATATCATGAGATAAACCCGCAAATTTTAATGTAGCTTCATCCATTTGAGAATGTGTTGCTGATGCTGGATGAATTACCAATGTTCGTGTATCTCCAACATTTGCTAAATGAGAAGCAAGTTTAACGTTATTAATAAATGCTTCACCTGCAGCTTTTCCTCCTTTAATACCAAATGCTATCATTGATCCTTTGCCATTTGGTAATAATTTGCTTGCTAAATCATGATCAGGATGATCTGGTACACTCGGATGTGAAACCCAAGCAACACTATCATGACCCAATAAATACTCGACCATTTTTTCTGCATTCTCGCAATGTTTTTTCATTCTTACTGAAAGTGTCTCTATACCTTGTAACACATTCCATGCATTTTGAGGGCTTAGACATGGACCAAAATCTCTCATACCCTCTGCTCTTGCTTTCATTGTAAATGCTGTTGGTCCAAATTCTTCAGCAAAAGATAATCCATGATAACCTTCATAAGGTTTAGTCATTGTTGGAAATTTGTCATTTTGCATCCAGTCAAACTTACCACCTTCAACAATTATACCAGCCATTGAAGATCCATGACCTGCCATCCATTTAGTAAGTGAATGAACTACAATATCAGCACCGTGCTCTATAGGTTTGCATAAATAAGGTGTTTGATAAGTTGCATCTACCATTAAAGGAATACCTGCGTCATGAGCTATTTTAGCAATCTCAGGCATATTCATTATTTCATTTCCTGGATTACCTACAAGTTCTCCAAAAATACCTTTTGTATTTTTTTGAATTGCTTTTTTAAATCCTTCTGTGTCTCTTGGTTTTACAAAAGTTGTTTTAATTCCAAATTTTGGAAGCGTTAATCTAAATAAATTTACAGTTCCTCCATAAAGTTGGGATGATACAACTAAATGATCTCCTGCTTCACAAAGAGTCATTACTGCAAGAAATATTGCACTCATACCAGATGATGTAGCAAGTGCAGCTGTTCCACCTTCTAATGAAGCAACTCTCTCCTCTAAAACAGCAACTGTCGGATTTGATATCCTACTATAAATATGTCCACCTCTTTCTAAATTAAATAATGCTGCAGCATGATCTACATCATCAAATAGATATGAAGTTGTTTGGTATATTGGTACTTGTCTTGAACCAGCATTTTTATGAGGTTGATAACCCGCATGTAAACTAAGGGTATCAAATTTATATGTTTTGGGATCCATTCCTTTTTTGTCTGACATTTAGTTGCTCCTATTTAAATTTTAAGATTTATTATAAACAAATATTATCGCTTATTTATAGCCTATTTATTAGTTAAAACTATCAAAAATGACTTAAGTTCTAACTGTATATCGTTTGACAATATATCGATTTATAAGTATTAATCCCGCAATTATGACTAAATTTCTTAAAAAAGATGACCTCAATAGTAAATGGTTTGAAATTGACGCAACCGGAGCTGTAGTTGGAAGACTAGCAACTGTTGTATCAAAAATTCTTAGAGGAAAAAACAAAGCAACATTTACTCCTCATATGGATAGTGGTGATTTTGTTGTTGTCAAAAACGTAGATCAATTAAAATTTACAGGAAATAAGTTTTCAAACAAAAAATATTATAGACACACAGGGCATCCTGGTGGAATTAAAGAAACAACACCTGAAATATTACAATCTTCAAAACCAGGTGAAGTTTTAAAAATGGCAGTAAAAAGAATGTTACCTGGCGGTCCTTTAGCTAAAAAACAACTAACAAAACTTAAGGTTTATTCAGGATCGGATCATCCTCATTCAGCACAAAACCCTGAAGTAATAGAAATTGGAAAACTTAATTCAAAAAATATAGTAAGAAATTAAAATGGAAGCAAATCAATCCACATCTTCAAAACTAAAATTAGATTTTAAAGATGCAAAATATGCAACAGGTAGAAGAAAAACTTCAATTGCAAAAGTTTGGTTAAAAAAAGGGACTGGTAAAATTTACGTTAATGGTAAAAATCTAGATGATTATTTCACAAGGGCTACTCATAAAATGCAAATACTAAGACCTTTTGAAATTATCAATCAATCTACAGAATACGATGTTAGATCCCAAGTTGTTGGAGGTGGACACACAGGTCAAGCAGGAGCATTAGTACATGGTATATCAAGAGCACTATTACAATTTGATGAAAATCTAAAACCAACACTTAGAAAAGAAAAACTTACCACGAGAGATTCTAGATCAGTTGAGAGAAAAAAACCTGGTCGTGCAAAAGCTAGAAGAAGTTATCAATTCTCTAAAAGATAATATCATTTTATTAAACAACTGTTATATTACAATATGTCTAAGATTAATGCATTAGTTGCTGGAGCTACTGGATACATAGGTATTCAATTGGTCAAATTATTAACTAAACATAAAAGAGTTAAAATTAAATATCTTTGTGGTGATACTTCAGTAGGTAAGAAAATTAGCTCTTATGATAAATACTTCAATAAATATAAACTACCAAATATTATTAAATTTAATAAAGAATTATTAAAAAGTGTTGATGTTATATTTACTGCATTACCGAATGGAGAGGCTCAAAAAATTTCAAAAAATTTAAATAATAAAAATATTTTAATTGATTTGGCGGCAGATTTTAGACTTAAATCAGCCAGTGATTATTTTAAATGGTATAAAATCAAACACAATGCTCCTAAATTAATTAAAAAAAGTATTTATTCTTTACCTGAGTTAAATAATCAGAACATTAAAAAATATAGGATAATTTCTTGTCCAGGCTGTTATCCAACATCAATTTTATTACCCCTAGTACCGTTAATTAATAAAAATATTGTTAAATCAAACAATATCATAATTGACTCTAAATCTGGTTATTCAGGTGCAGGCAAAAATATTCATAAAAAATATAACAACCAATTTTTAAATGAGACATTGAGTGCTTATGGTTTAGCGTTTCACAGACACAATTCAGAAATTGATCAGGAACTAAAAATAAAAACTGGCAAAAGGGTAAAATTTCAATTTACACCTCATCTTTCACCAATGTTTAGAGGAATATTAACTACTATGTATTTAGATCTTAAAAGAAATGATTCTCTTGAAAAAATTTATTCTTTTCTAAAAAAATATTACAAAAATAATAAATTTATTAAAATTTTGAAACCAAATTCATTTTTAGGAACTAATGAAGTAATAAACACAAATAATTGTCATATTTCTGTGTGCGAGAGTAAATATAAGAATAAAATTATTATATTGTCAGCAATAGATAATTTGATTAAGGGTGGTAGTGGACAAGCTGTTCAAAATATGAATATTTTATTTGGATATAAGTCTGACGAAGGATTAAATTGATGAGAATACTGATAATTTTATTAATTTTTTTATTTTTAAATAATTGCTCTAATAAAAACTTTGGTTCTTTTTTAAAGAAAAAAAATGATGGTATAGTTCAAAAGCCAAATTTAGACATTGATAAAAATATTTCTTTTGACGATTTTAAAAATAAAATTATAAATTATGGAAAAAATAGTAGTTTTCCAAGTTTAGATGATTGATATGACTAAAAAGCTTAATATAGCAATTGTTGGATTAGGGCAGATTGGTAATTATCTTTATAATGAATTAAATACAAAAAAAAAAGATATTCTAAAAAAAACTGGAAAAATTATCTCTGTTTCAGCAATTTCAGCTAAAAATGTTAATAAAAAAAGAAAATTTAGAATTAATAAGAAAATATTTTATAAAGATCCCTTTAAAATTTTTAAAAATAATAAAATTGATATTTTAATAGAAGCCATTGGTCAATCTGATGGTATATCAAAAAAAATTGTAGAATTTGCACTTAAGAATAAAATTCATGTTGTAACTCCTAACAAGGCATTAATTTCTAAACACGGTAATAATCTTTCTAAACTTGCTGAAAAAAATAAAGTTAATTTAGAATTTGAAGCGTCAGTAGGGGGTGGAATCCCTGTATTAAGGACTATTAAAGAAGGGCTAGCAACTAACAAGATAAGTAAAGTATATGGAATATTAAATGGTACTTGTAATTATATATTATCTGAAATGGAAGAAACTAAGTCTGGCTTTTCAACTGTATTAAAAAAAGCTCAACTATTAGGTTATGCTGAACCAGGTAATCCAAAATTAGATTTAAATGGTTACGATGCTTTAGCTAAAGTTAAAATTCTTTCTGCTTTAGCATTTAATAATAAAGTTTCAAATTCAAAATGTTTAATGGAAGGTATTGAGAATATTGAATACAAAGATTTAGAAATTGCAAATCAATTAAATTATAAAATTAAATTATTGGGAATAACAGAAATTGTTAATAATAAATTATTTGAAAGAGTTCATCCGTGTTTAATTAAAAAAAATACTTACATCGCAAATGTAAATGGTGTTATGAATGCTGTTATAATTGAAGGTAATCCAGTAGGGGAGAGTGTTTTGCAAGGAGAAGGTGCTGGACCTGGTCCAACATCATCTGCTTTAATGTCTGATCTTTTGTCAATTTTACGTGGAAATATCAAATACCCTTTTGGTATTTCTGATAATAAAAGAAAATCTCCTTCAATATATAATACAGATAATTATTCCAATGCTTTATATATTAGGCTTGAAGTTAAAGATAAACCGGGTGTCCTATCTGACATCACAAAAAAATTTGCTAAACATAAAATTTCTGTTCAAAGATTAATACAAATACCAAATAATAAAAATAAAACTGCTTCTATTGTGATTATAACTCACAAATCCTTAGAAATGGATTATCAGAAATGTATTAAATCTTTTAAATCAAATAAAAATATTATTAAAAACCCTATACTATTAAGACTTTTTTAATGGAACTTTATTTAAAGCTCTTTGAAGTTCTATTTCCTGTATTTTTTATTGTTGGAATAGGTTTTTTATTAGGAAAAAAAAATCCAAATTTCGATACATCGTTTATAACATCATATGCTGGAAATTTTGGAACTCCAGCTTTAGTAATCTTTTCTCTAACATCTACAGGTGTTACTTTTGATATATTTGCAGAATATTTTATTTACGCATTAATATTACTTTCATCATTTGCTTTAATTGGGCTTGTTTTTTTAATTCTTATGAAAAAAGATTATATTAGAGAATTACCTACTTTTTTTTTACCTAATACAGGTAATATGGGTATACCAATATGTCTTTTTGCTTATGGTAAATTGGGAATGGGTGTAGCTGCAGCTATATCATCTTTGGTAATACTTTTACATTTTACTGCTAATATATTTCTTGCAAAAAGAAAATTTGATTTTTCAATAATTGCAAAAAGTCCATCCTTCTATACAATTATTTTGACCGTTATCTTTTTATACTACGGTAAAGAAATGCCTGTTTTTGTGATTAATACAACAATGCTTTTATCTTACGCAATGATTGTAATGATTTTAATGTCTTTAGGTATTGCTTTAACCCAAATGAAAGTATTTTCTTTGAGAGACTCAATTATAACATCAATTGGTAGAGTAATCCTTGGTCCAATTGTAGGTTTTTTTATTATAAAATTTTTTAATTTATCTGGTTTTGCAGCTGGAGTTTTACTAATTCAATCCTCTATGCCAAGTGCAATATTATGTTATTTGGTTGCTTCAATGTATTCTCCAAAAAAAAATGTAGATAATATTTCCAGCACAATTGTTGTTTCTACTTTAATGTCATTGGTTACAGTGCCAATTACAGTATTTATCGCTCTTAAATATTTTGCTTAAATGAAAGCAATATTTTTAAATTTATCCGCATGGATGATTTTGCCCTTTATGGACGCCATTGCGAAATACTTATCTTCGGATTTATCTTTTTTTCAAATAACTTGGGCTAGATATTTTTTTACAGTTGTATTCACAACTTTTTTTATGTTTTTATTTTTTAGGGAACAATTGAAGTTTTCTCAAAATATCAAATTACAAATAATTAGAGGTTTGTCATTATTTTTTGCAAATATATGTTTTTTTTATTCCATTTCTGTAATCTCAATGGCAAAAGCGTTAACATTGGCGTTCGTTGCTCCATTGGTTACAACTGCTCTTTCTCCATTTTTACTTAACGAAAAAGTTGGATATAGAAGGTGGACTGCTGTATTAGTCGGTTTTTTTGGTATTTTAGTTGTCATAAGGCCTGGAATTATAGAGATTAATCTTGCTAGTATAGCAGCTGTTGGAACAGGCTGTTTCTACGGCTTTTATCTAATAATAACTCGAAGATTACATTCAACAGATAGTCCTTTACTCACATTGCTGATTACGGGCTTAGTAGGGGCCATTATCGCATCTTTTTTTGTTCCTATTGTTTGGATTAATCCTACTTCAATTCAATGGTCTTGGATGGCTCTGATGGGTATATTTGCCTGTTTAGGCCATATATTAATCATATTGTCTCTCCGTTACGCTGATGCTTCAAAATTAGCACCATTTGGTTATTTCGAGATAA
This sequence comes from uncultured Pelagibacteraceae bacterium, assembly GCA_902586225.1. Taxonomy (GTDB): domain Bacteria; phylum Pseudomonadota; class Alphaproteobacteria; order Pelagibacterales; family Pelagibacteraceae; genus Pelagibacter. The sequence goes on along the minus strand of CACIGO010000025.1, from coordinate 2,891 downwards.
TTACTAACCTTATTTTAGGTTATTATGTGTTTTCTGATTTTCCTGATAAATATACTTTTATTGGACTTTTTATAATAGTTTCATCTGGGTTATATGTTTTTAAAAGAGAATATTATTATAAATATAAGTAAATATATATGTACTATATATTCATATTATACTTTAATTACTTATTGTAAACTATTGTATTTATTAGATTTAATATAATATCTTTTAAATAGTTTTATTTGTAAAAAATACAAAATAATGAAATAAATTAGAAAATTCTCAATTAAATAAGCGTGGGTAACTTTAATAATCAATAAATAAGTAGTTACTTGAACTCTAAAAATAGATATTAAAATAAAATTATGAGATAGGGGACAATAATCCAATAAAATCAATAATTATGAGGAAATTTTATATCAGAACTATTGATAATGAAAGCTCAGTTTTAATTTGATACGGAAATTCCTTAATATTGATTGATATAAATATTCAAAAAAATTATAATTTTCTTAATAATTAGCTAAGTAATGCAATTTATGAATATAGCGTTTAATGCCCCAAATATAGGGCTTATTTAGAGATTTCAATTTATAAGCTGCAACCAATAGGGGAAATTAAAATTGTAATACTAAATATTGTTAAAATAAAAAAAAACGTTGGTATTACTAGCTTTTAGAGTAAAATTCCTTCAGATTCGAGTAGTTTTTTCTTAGTTTTTATACCACCTTTTCCTGAATATCCACCAAGAGATCCGTCAGACCTGATTACTCTATGGCAAGGTATTTTAGGAGCATATGGGTTTTTTCCAATTGCATTAGCTACAGCTCTGACAGCTTTAGGCTTATTAATTCCCTTCGCGACGTCAGAATAGGTTAAAACACTACCTTTTTTGATTGTTTTTAAGAAATTCCAGACTTTTAATTGAAATTTTGTACCTTTTAGGATCATATAAAGAAAAACCCTGTATCTCTGCACCTTTTCAGGTACAAAGATCAGTAGTTTTTTGGCACGTCGTTGTATGCGCTACCGCCATGCCTTCCACCCCGCAATTTTAGCGCTACTCTGCGTGGTTTTCTGCCCTCTGGGCTTGAATCTCTCGATTTTTCCCCAGATGGTCAGTTAAGAGTTGCCTCTTAATTCATTTATGAGATTATCATAGTGCAAATATGATTAGTATCACTTTATAGTTGATTATTAAGGCTTTTTAACAGCTGTGAATAGCGTTAACAAACTATCTAGGTCCAACGAAAATTAGAATTAAATAAGATAGATAGAAAATTATTGTTAAAACAGACAAGAAATATACTTCTAATGATTTTCCATTTTTTTTGTAAACTAAATAACTCAATATAGTTAACCCTAAAGATATAATTAAAAAATAGCTTGTAGGAACTTCACCATCTATAGTCATGAAATTTTTGTTTTAATTCATTTGACATTTAAAATCACTTAATATATTACTAATGATAATTAATTGTTATCAATAGTAATTATATGAATGAACTGACAACAGACTTAAAATCGCTTCATGAGGCAACTTTAAATAACCTTAAAAGCTCAAAGGCAAATAATACTTTAAGAGCATATAAATCTGACTTTAAAGACTTTGGCGCTTTCTGTGCTAAACATGGATTAGATTCATTGCCAACAGAACCAAAAATAGTTTCATTATACCTAACACATCTCTCTAAAAAATCAAAAATAAGCACATTAAGACGAAGATTAGTATCAATAAGCATGGTTCACAGACTTAAAGGGCATTATCTAGACACAAAACATCCAATTATCGTTGAAAATTTAATGGGAATAAGAAGGGTTATTGGAAGTATTCAGAAAGGTAAAAAACCTATATTAATCAGTCATTTAAAATCAATTATTAATATAATAAATGAACAAAAAACTGAGGAAATAAAAAAACTTAGAGACAAATCATTAATTTTAATTGGCTTTGGAGGAGGCTTTAGAAGAACCGAGCTCATTTCAATTGATTATGAGGATTTAGAATTTGTTCCTGAAGGTCTAAAAATCACTATTAAAAGATCAAAAACTGACCAATTCGGAGAAGGAATGACCAAAGGACTACCCTACTTTGATAATGAAATTTACTGTCCTGTTAAAAATCTAAAAAAATGGTTAGAAATTTCAAAAATTAAGTCTGGACCTATTTTTAGAAGATTTTCTAAAGGTTTATCATTAACAGACAAAAGATTAACTGACCAATCTGTAGTTTTATTAATGAAAGAGTATTTAAAATTAGCAGGTATCGAAAACAAAAATTTTGCAGGTCATAGTTTAAGGTCGGGTTTTGCAACAGTAGCTGCTGATTCAGGAGCTGATGAGCGAAGCATAATGGCTATGACAGGTCATAAAACAACTCAAATGGTTAGAAGATATATTAGAGAGGCAAATATATTTAAAAATAATGCATTAAATAAAATTAAAATATAATCTTAAATTAGCTTATCTCTGTATCTATCAATTTTTTTTGAAATATAATTATTCGTTAAGTAAAAATGTTTATAAATCCTTTTTTGTAATGACTTTTTGAAAGACACATTTTTAATTAGTTTTATAATAGATTTTTCAACATTTTTAACTGTTAATGTCTTTAATTTAATCGCTTTTGGAGATGCCTCCCTTAGACCACCTTTATTTGTTATAATTAAAGCACATCCTGCGCTTGATGCTTCAAGAGCTGTTCTACCAAAAGGTTCGCTCTTTCTGGGACAAACGACAGAAATATCTGACTTAACAAACCATTTTGTAACTATATTATTTTTTTGAAAACCTAAAATTTTCAAATTTCTATGTTTAAATAAATGTTTCTCTCGTGGTTCATCACCAATAACAACAGCATTCCAATCTGGGTAATTATTTAAAACACTAATAATAGCTTCTCCAAA
>CACIGO010000024.1:0-10669 GCA_902586225.1 uncultured Pelagibacteraceae bacterium | reverse complement strand
AATTAAAAATGAAACAATATCTTTAATTGAAAATAAAGGTTTTCACGAATACTATAGCTGTAATGATGGTTCAGTTATGGGTGCAAACAATTTTTCTTGGAGTGCAGCTTTATACTTAGATCTAGTGATGCAAAAAAATGAAAATTAATTGGAATTATCCTACAACAATTTGGGTTGGAGAGAACAGAATTCAAGATTTAGTCCTTGGTTGTAAAAATCTTAAAATTAATAAACCTTTATTTGTCACAGATAAGGATTTAATTAATCTTAAAATGGTTCAAGATATAATTATAGATTTAAAAAAAACCTATAATCATCTTCAGGTTTTTTCAAATTTTTCAGGAAATCCAGTAGGTGAAAATGTAGATGAGGGAGTGGGGCAGTTTAAAAAATTAGGTTGTGATGGAGTTATTGCATTTGGTGGTGGTAGTGGTCTTGATGTGGGTAAAGCCATTGCTTTTATGTCAGGACAGTCTAGACCAATATGGGATTTTGAAGATATCGGCGATTATTGGAAAAGAGCAGATGAAACTAACATTGCACCTATCATCGCTGTACCCACTACAGCAGGAACAGGATCAGAAACTGGCAGAGCATCAGCTATAATCAATAAAAAAACGGGTATAAAAAAAATTATTTTTCATCCAAAATTTTTACCTTCGATTGTAATTTTAGATCCTAACTTAACTTTAGATCTTTCACCGAGATTGACCGCAGCGACAGGTATGGATGCTTTGGCACACAATTTAGAAGCTTTTTGTGCACAAGGTTTCCACCCAATGGCTGATGGAATTGCGATTGAAGGAATGAAATTAATTAAAAATTCATTAATTAAAGCAGTAAAGAACGGTAAAGATTTAAATGCTAGAGCAGAATTATTAGCTTCAGCTAGTATGGGTTCTACCGCTTTTCAAAAAGGGCTTGGTGCTATTCATTCTTTAAGCCACCCTATTAATGCGCAATTTAATGTTCACCACGGTTTATCAAATGCAATCTTTATGCCTTATGTATTAACTTTTAACAAAGAAATGATTGAAAAAAGGATAATTTCTATATGTGATTATCTCGAACTCGATAAAAGTTTTGACAGTTTTTTACACTGGATTTTAGAACTAAGAAAAGAATTAAATATACCACATAAATTATCAGAAATTGTTGATGTAAATAAAATAAATTTAGAGCAGCTATCAGTTATGGCATTAGAAGATCCTTCAACTTCTACCAATCCAAGGACAATGAGTAAGGATGACATGAAAGCACTTTATGAACACAGTATTTCGGGTAAATTATTTTAATGAAAAGAATTCTTATAGTTGAAGGTAACCTTAGAGAAGAAAATCAAAGCTTTACAGATGGTGGAATTAAAACACATACTGAAAGTTTAAAAGATAGTATTAGTTATTTTACAGATCAATTAGAAATTGATGTTGTTAATCCTTCCTCGGATGAAAACATTAACGAAGTAGCTAAAGATTTAACTAAATATCATGGAATGATATGGGGTGGTAGTAGTTTAAATATTTACAATGACACTCCAGAAATAAGAAGACAAATAAATTTTATGAGGGCATGTCAAAAGAATATAAAAAATATATTCGCAATATGTTGGGGAATGCAAGTTGCTGTGACCGTTGCTGGTGGTGAAGTAAAGAAATGCCCTAATGGAGCTCACAGGGGAATAGCTCATGATATAGAAATAAATGAAAATGGACTTAAACACCCACTTTATAAAAATAAAAATAAAAAATTTAATACTCCTGCGTTTAATTTTGATGAAGTTGTAAAATTACCCCAGGGCTCTACTTTACTTTCTTCAAACCCAATAAATAAAGTCATGGGTATAAATTTTAATGTAGGTCAAACCAATGTATGGGGAATTCAATATCACCCAGAGATAACGTATGCCAAAATGATAAGCTTAATTCATTTTAGGAGAGATCGTCTGTTAGAAAAAAAAGCCTTCATTGACCAAACGGAAATAGATTCTCATGTAAAAATTATAGAAGATGAAAATAAAATTTCAAATAAAGATGCAAGGATGAGAGAATTAGAAAATTGGCTAAATAATTTAAATTAGAATAACCCTTCTATTTCACCTTTTTCATTAAGCTTAATAGAGTCTGCTGCAGGAACCCTTGGTAGTCCAGGCATTGTCATGATGGCTCCACATATAACAACAATAAATTCTGCACCTGAAGATAATCTTACTTCTCTAATTGGTAACGAGTGACCTGTTGGAGCACCTTTTGCATTTGGATCAGTAGAAAAACTATATTGTGTTTTAGCTACACATATCGGTAAATTTCCATAACCCGCTTCTTCAAAAGATTTTAATTGATCTTTTATTTTGCTGTCAGCAACAACTTCGTTTGCTCGATAAATTTCTTTTGCAACAGTTTCAACTTTCTTAAGTAAAGGTGTTTTTTCATCATATAAAAATTTAAAATTTGCTTTTTTTTGATCAATTAAATCTACAACATGTGTGGCAAGTTCTTTTGTTCCTTCACCACCATTTGACCAATGAGTGCATAAAGTGGCTTTAACTCCCATATTATCACAAGCATTTATTAACTCTTTTACCTCATTATCAGTATCAGCAACAAAATGATTAACAGCAACCGCTACCGGTAAACCAAATTTTTTTACGTTTTCAATGTGTCTTTCTAAATTTACTAAACCTTTTTTTAAAGCGTCTACATTTTCATTTTTTAAATCATCTTTAGCTATACCACCGTGCATTTTTAATGCTCTAATTGTTGCAACAATAACTACACACTCAGGTTTTAAATTTGATTTTCTACATTTAATATCTAGAAATTTTTCTGCTCCTAGGTCTGCTCCAAATCCAGCTTCAGTAACAACATAATCAGCTAGTTTTAAACCTGCTTTAGTTGCTATCACAGAGTTACATCCATGAGCAATATTCGCAAAAGGACCACCATGAATAATGGCAGGGTTATTTTCTAAAGTTTGAGTTATATTAGGTCTAATTGCTTCTTTTAACAAAACAGTCATTGGTCCATGAGCATTTAAATCTTTTGCAAAAATTGGCTTCCTATCTCTAGTATAAGCAACTGTAATATTACCTATTCTCTTTTCCAAATCTTCAAGATCATTAGCCAAGCAAAAGATTGCCATTATCTCTGATGCTACTGTAATATCAAAACCATCTTCTCTTGGAAAACCATTGGCAACTCCACCTAAATTAATATTGATAGATCTTAAAGATCTATCATTCATATCCATAACTCTTCTCCAAACTACTCTTCTTACATCTATGTTTAATTTATTGCCCCAATAAATATGATTATCAATTAACGCTGAGAGTAAATTATGAGCAGATGTAATTGCATGGAAGTCTCCCGTAAAATGTAAATTGATTTGTTCCATTGGAACAACTTGAGCATATCCTCCACCTGCTGCTCCGCCTTTCATTCCAAACGAAGGACCTAAACTAGGTTCACGTAAACACACTATAGAATTTTTACCAATTTTATTTAATCCATCATTTAAACCAACTGATGTAGTGGTTTTTCCCTCACCTGCAGGAGTTGGTGTAATAGCAGTAACTAAAATTAATTTTCCATTTTTTTTATCTTTTAAACTATCTAAATATTCTAAATTTATTTTAGCAATATGACGTCCCATAGGGCTAAAAGCACTTGGTTCGTCTGGAACATTAATTTTACCCAAAATCTCATTTATGGGTTTCATTTTTGCTTCTCGTGCAATTTGGATATCTGATTTTGACATAAATCTAATTACTTATTAATCAGCAGAATTACTATCCTTTTTTGTCACGTATTTAAACATCTAAAAAATATATATAAAAAAAATTAGCAAAAACTTATATTTAATTTTATAAAACTTACGGATGCAGAAATATTCAGTATTTAGTCTAATCAAAAACGCTTTCTCCAATCACCAAAATTGGGAAGTTGCTTGGAAAGATCCAACTCCAAAAAGTGAATATGATGTAGTCATCATCGGAGGTGGAGGACACGGTCTTGCTACTGCATATTATTTAGCAAAAGAACATAATATTAGAAATGTAGCTATCATTGAGAAAGGCTGGATTGGTGGTGGAAATGTTGGTCGAAATACAACGATCATAAGATCAAATTTTATGTACGATGCTAATGCAAGATTTAATGAATTTGGAATGGATTTATGGAGAAACTTAAGTCAAGAACTGAACTTTAATGTGATGTTTTCTCCAAGGGGAATAATAAACTTAGCCCACTCTGATGCTCAAATGAATGCATATGCTCGTAGAGGAAACTCTATGAGATTAAATGGAATAGATGCAAAGTTATTGGATAGAGACGAAGTTAAAAAATTAATTCCAATGGCTGACTTTAGTGATGAAGTACGTTTCCCAATTTTTGGAGGCTTAATGCAACCAAGCGCTGGTACCGCAAGACATGATGCTGTTGCTTGGGGTTATGCGCGTCAAGCAGATGATATGGGCGTAGATATAATTCAACATTGTGAGGTCACTGGTTTTGATGTTGTTAATGGAAAGATAAAAGGAATTAGAACTTCAAGAGGAGATATTAAAGCAAAAAAAGTTGGATTATGTGTTGCAGGTAGCACAAATATATTAGCTGAAAAATTAAATATGACACTGCCAATAGAAACTCACGTACTACAAGCTTGTGTTTCAGAACCCGTAAAACCATTATTAGACGGAGTAGTAACTTTTGGTGCAGGCCACTTTTATATAAGTCAATCAGATAAAGGTGAGATGGTAATGGGTGGTGATCTTGATGGATATAATAGTTATGCTCAAAGAGGTAACTTGCCAACTATACAACATGTCTTGACAGGTGGCTTAGCTTTGTTTCCATTTTTAAGTAGATTAAAAATGTTAAGGACATGGGGAGGGATCATGGATATGTCTATGGATGGTTCTCCAATAATTGATAAAACTCATATTGAAGGTTTATATTTAAATTGTGGATGGTGTTATGGAGGTTTTAAATCAACTCCTGTTTCAGGTTGGACATTTGCACACACAATTGCGCAAGATAAAGTTCATGAATTAAATTCAGAATTAAGATTAAATAGATTTTCTACAGGTCATCTTCTAGATGAAAAAGGTTTAGGAACTAAAACCTGGATTGGTTAAAAAATGTTATACATCAAATGTCCTTATTGCGGTTTAAGAGCACAAAAAGAATTTTCATATGGAGGTGATGCAACTGTAAAAAGACCTAATATAAATGAAGAAGTACTAAGTGAAGATTGGGATAATTTTGTTTATATGAGAAAAAGTCCAAGAGGTAAACATATAGAGTTATGGCAACATATAGCAGGATGTAGACAATGGATTAAGGTGCAAAGAGACACCGCTACACATGAAATTTTCCAAACAGCAAAAGTCACAGAAGAAATAAGATGAGCCAACCATTTAGATTAAATAAAGAGGGATTAATTAATCGAAACAAAAAAATATCTTTTACTTTTAACGGAAAAAAATTATTTGGATATGAGGGAGATACAATTGCATCTGCTTTGATTGCAAATGGAATACATTTAGTTGGTAGAAGTTTTAAATATCATAGACCAAGAGGTTTTTTTGGAGCAGGAGTAGAGGAACCAAACGCAAAGCTTCAAGTAGAATTCAATGGTCATTCAGAGCCAAATGTTAATGCAACAGAAATGGAACTCGTTGAAGGTTTGTCCGCAACAAGCCAAAATTGTTGGCCATCAGTTAATTTTGATGTTGGTGCAATTAATAATTTTTTAAAAATGTTTTTCCCTGCAGGGTTTTATTACAAAACATTTATGTGGCCTAAAAGTTTCTGGTATAAAATTTACGAACCTTTCATTAGAAAAGCTGCAGGATTAGGGGTTGCTTCGATAGAAAAAGATAAAGAAAGATATGAACATAAATTTGAGTATTGCGATTTATTAGTTACTGGATCTGGACCCTCTGGATTAGCAAGTGCTTATGCTGCTGCAAAAAATGGAGCAAAAGTAATTTTAGCTGAGGATAAACCAAGATTTGGAGGAACACTTTTAACTGATGACGTAAGCATCGATAATTTATCAGGAAAAGATTGGGCAGAAAAAATAATTACTGAATTAAAATCTATGCCCAATGTCACTGTAAAAAATAGATCTCAAGTTTTTGGTTATTATGATCATAACATGCTGGTAATGTTTGAGAGAGTTAGTGATCATTTAGAGAAAAAATCAAAATTCACCCCAAGACAAAGACTTTGGTATATTAGAGCCAAAGAAACAATTTTATCAACTGGTTCAATTGAAAGACCAATTGTGTTCGGCAACAATGATACTCCAGGAATTTTTTTATCAGCAGCTGCAAAAGAATATATGAAAGTCTATGGAGTATTGGTTGGAAAGAAACCTTTAATATTCACAAATAACGATAGTGCATATGAAACAGCTTTAGAGTTCAAAAAAAATAATGTTGAACCAATTATATTAGATACAAGAGAAGAACATTCATCAGAATTAATTGATGAAGCTAAATCAAAGGGAATTGATATAAGATTTTCTCACGGTGTTATTGTTGCTAATGGTTACAAAAAAGTTAAATCTGCAAAAATTGGCAAACTGAATAAAGATAAAAATTCTTTTGAGAAAATAGAAACTGTAGATTGTGATTGTATTTGTGTGTCTGGATTTTGGACACCATCTGTACATTTAGCATCACAGTCAGGAAATAAACTTAAGTATGAAGAAAAAATTGATGCATTTATTCCAGATAAGAAAAAACAACATGAGACCTCAGTTGGCGCAGCAAATGGATCATTCACATTAGAAGAAAGTTTAAAACATGGTTTTGAAAATGGTTCAAATCTTTCCGCAAAAATTACAGAGACTAAAACAGAAATCTCAATTCCAAATGTAAATGAAAAGAAATACGGAGCTCATGATAAATTTTGGTGTATGCCGTTACCTAAGAATGAAAATCCAAAAAGATTTGTTGATTTTCAAAATGATGTATCTGTTTCTGATATAGAAATCGCACTAAGAGAAGGCTACAGATCAATAGAGCATGTCAAAAGATACACAACTCTTGGAATGGCAACAGATCAAGGCCGTACAAGTAATTTAAATGGCCTTCAGCTGGTATCTAATATAGAAAATAAAATAGTTCCTGAAGTGGGACACACAACATTTAGACCACCTTTCACACCAATTACAATCGGGACAATAGTTGGTCGTGAAGTAGGTATGGAATATATGCCGACTAGAAAAACCCCAATGCATGAATGGCATGAGAAAAATAATGCTGTATTTGTTGATGCAGGTGCTTGGAAAAGACCTCGATATTATAAGCTAGGAAGTGAAACTTTATTTGAAGCTTCAAAGAGAGAGGCAAAAAATGTTAGAGAGAATGTTGGTATATGCGATGTAACTACATTAGGAAAAATTGATATTAAAGGTCCAGACGCAGCAGAATTTTTAAATAGAGTTTATACAAATGCTTGGATGAAATTACCTGTTGGAAAAGCAAGATATGGATTGATGCTTAGAGAAGATGGAATTGTCATGGACGATGGAACAACAACAAGAATTTCAGAAAATCATTATCATATGACAACAACAACTGCACAAGCTGCAAATGTTTTATCTCACTTAGAATATTATCTTCAAATTGTTTGGCCAGAATTAAATGTAAATGTTGTCTCTACAACTGAGCAATGGGCAGGGGCTGCAATTGCTGGACCTAAATCTAGAGACATGTTATCAAAATTATATCCGGACTTAGACGTATCAAATGAAGCTTTGCCTTTTATGGGCTATCAAGAAGCAGAATTTTTTGGAGTTCCATCAAGAATTTTTAGAATTTCATTTTCTGGTGAGCTTGCATATGAGATTAATGTCAAATCAGATCATGGCATGTTCATGTGGGAGAAAATGATGGAAGTAGGAAAAGATTTTGGAAATCAGCCTTATGGAACTGAAGCTTTGTCAACATTAAGAATAGAAATGGGACACGTTGCAGGGCCAGAATTAGATGGTCGAACAATCCCATCAGATGTTTCATTAAATGGATTAGTTTCAAAGAAAAAAGATTTTATTGGCAAAAATTCTTTAGGGAGAGAAGCATTTAATATTGAGAGCAGACAAAAAATTGTTGGACTTATTCCAATTGATAGAAAGTCTAGTATTCCTGAAGGATCTCATATCGTCCAAGATCAGAATGCAAAATTACCAAACCCTAAACTTGGTCACGTTTCTTCTTCTTGTTGGAGTGTAGAAAATAATAATCCATTTTCTCTGGCAATAATGAAAGATGGAAAAAATATGATAGGTAAAAAGTTTTTTGCGGTATCACCATTAAAAAATAAATCAATCGAAGTAGAAGTTATATCTTCACATTATGTTGACCCTGAAGGAAAAAGAGTTAGATCATGAAAAATGTTTCTGCACTAGAAAATATTCATAAACATGGATTGTTTGGCAATCACGATAGTAAAGATGAGCTAATAAATATTAGAGAAATCAAGGATGTTTTGATTTATCAAATTGTTAAATATAAAAAATCTTCAATTAGTATTGATAAAATAAAAATAGATAATTTAAATTTACCTGAGACACTCTTGGTATCTTCAAATACTAATACAAGAATTTTATGGATGGGACCTGATAATTGGTTGGTCGTTTCAACGAATAAAGAAATAGAAAAATCTATTTTAGAAAACCTAAGTCATGATGATTTTGCATTAACTGATCTATCTCATTCAAGAACAATACTTGAATTAGAAGGTTCTTTGGTAGATGAAGTATTGAAAAAGGGTTGTCCGTTAAATTTAGATGGTCTTGATGAAGGAAAATGTTCTAATTCTGCTTTTCATGCAATCACAATAACTATTGATTTTATTAGTTCAAATCCAAGAAAAGTAAGAATATTTGCTTTAAGAAGTTTTGGAGAATCTCTTTATCATTCAATAACTGATGCTTGTTTAGAATTTGGCTATAAAGCTGAATAAAAATTATTCTGAAGTTTTAAATTTAGTCTTTTGAATTATAACCACAAACACAATTGGAATTATTAAAGTTATTAGTGTTACTGTTATCAATAAAATACCTAGATCTGAATAATCGGCAGTGGTAAGAATAGCGTTTGTTACCTTATCTTTTACTTCTCTAGTAATAACATAAATTTCATTTAAATATTTAGTCCCTAAAGCACTTGCTGATAAAGCAAGATTTGTAAAAGATGCGAATACTGCAAAGAAAGTTGCTTTTAAGTGCGACGGAGCATTTTTAGCAATCCATGCAAGCAAAGGTATCATTGAGACTTGTCCCAAAGGTGACTCAAGTGCAGTATTTAATATTGCAATAAACTTGGCATCAACAACTCCATTAGTAATTGATGATGTCCAATTGTGAAATCCATAATACATACCAACACTTGGTAAAAATAAAATTGCACCTGCAATGGATAAAATCACTATTATTTTAGCTATTGAGTTGTTTGCCATAAATGGTCTTAATAAGATAATCCCTACAAGGGTTAAAACTGAAGCAATAAGTGATAACACTGAAAAAAATTGTTCATTGAATTCAAGTACATCAATTTCAAACCAAGATAAACCTGGACCAGGTCCTGGCATTGCTCTAAAAATAAAAATTATTATTGCTGTCCCTACAACAGTAAGTCTTAAATCCTGAGGAAGTTCTTTAACTAATTTATTCATTAAAAATAGAATAATTGCCATTGAACCTACAAAAACAATTTCTTGAGCAAATGGCACTTTGAATGATCCAATACCTAAAGTGAAAATAACAAAAACTAAACTTCCACCTAATATCCACCAGTTTACTTCAGTTTTCTCTGAAGGAGCATAATCTTGGTCACCCTCAAGACCTTGTTCAATAAGTTTTCTTTTCTTTTGATTTTTTAAATATGAAGCGAGAAATATTCCAAGAACGGATACAATTGGTATAATTAAAGCATATATATAAATTGAACCGTATAAACTTATCTTATCTGCTTGTTCAAGATCGTCTACTCCTTTAAAGAGGATAACGTTAGCTAAAGCAACTAAAACAGTTCCACCAATTATTGCAAATCTTCCAAGAGTTTGCATTGTTGTATGCATAAGTTTGATTTCATCTCTTGAAAATTTATTTCCACTATCATCAACTAAAGGAACTGCTTCTACAGTCATAGCATCGGCTACAACATCTTGCACAACATAACCAATCGGAGCAAGCAAAACACTGATCACAAACCATGTTTCTACTGAAAGAATTGAGGACATCCATTCAGTATGAATTATTAAACCGTACATTATAATTAAACTTAATGAGATTAAGGATGCTCCAACAAAAACCATGTAATTTTTTTTATTCCAGATTAGATCAACAAGATGACCTAAAGGCATCTTCAATGCCCATGGAATTCCAGCCCAAAAACCCAGTCCAGCAAGAAAAGCAGCAGATAAGTTTAGATAGTCTTTAACAAAAAAAGTTCCAACAATACCTGTTAGTCCTGAAATACCAGCAGCAAGATAAATCATCAATGGTGGTAGATAGGTCCACTTAAACTGTCTTCCTAAATCTATTAAAGTACTATCTATAAATCTCAAAATTTTATTACTCATAAATTATTCTGTTAAATTTAATAATATTAATCCATTTTGTTTAGTTTCTTTACACCAAAGTTCATAACTTTCACAAA
>CACIGO010000023.1:0-10900 GCA_902586225.1 uncultured Pelagibacteraceae bacterium | reverse complement strand
GGTTTTTTTAATTTTTTTTTCCAAATTTTTTTATCTAGAACTATGTTGGCTTTAATCATTAATCTGAATTTTTATCAGAATAAGCCTTGACTATCTTAGAAACTAGCGGGTGTCTTACTACATCAGTATGATCAAAATCTACTACGGATATCTCTTTTAAATGACCAAGTAATTTTTTTGATCTATTTAAACCTGACATTATTTTATTAGGTAAGTCTATTTGTGATGGATCACCATTAATTACTATTTTAGAATTTTCACCTATTCTCGTTAAGAACATTTTTATTTGAGTATCAGTAGCATTTTGTGCCTCATCAAGTATTGCAAAAGAATTTTTTAGAGTTCTTCCTCGCATAAAAGCTAGAGGTGCAATTTCAATATCTCCAACTTCTATTTTTTTTTGAATTTTTTCGAAATCTAATAAATCATATAGTGAATCGTAAAGAGGTCTTAAATAAGGATCAACTTTCTCTCTCATATCACCTGGTAAAAAACCTAACCTCTCTCCTGCTTCTACTGCTGGTCTAGATAAAATTATTCGTTCTATTTTTTTATCCAGTAGCATTGTTAAAGCAACCGCGACAGCTAAAAAAGTTTTACCAGTTCCCGCTGGTCCTGCAGAAATAACTATATCTGCTTCTTTTAAAGCCCTTATATAATTTTTTTGTTTCTCTGATCTTGGTATTACAGATTTTTTTGGAGTTTTTATTATGTATTCAACATTTCCAACTTTATTTGAAAGTTTTTCATCAATCATAAATTTGTTTACTGATGACTCTATATCCTTTTTTTCTAATGTTCCATTATTTAAAAATTGGCCTACAAGAAATTGAATTGCATTCTTTATTATTTCATTTTTTTCAGGAGTATTTTTTAATAAAATTGAGTTCCCTCTAGAGTAAATGCTAGTACTCGTAATTTTTTCTAATTCTTTTAAGTTATTATTAAATTCACCTAAAACACCTAAAAGTAATTCATTGCTTTGAAATACAATACTTAAGGCATTATTTTCTGAATATACGTATTTTAAATCGGGATTAATTTTTGATTTTGCAAAATTTTTCAAATTATGCTGCTTTCATTTTATCTATTACTTTGCCAAATAAAGAATTTTGATTACTTTTTTCGATATTAACTTTAATTAATTTACCAATATGACTTTCATTACCATCAAAAATTACTGAATTTAAAAATTTATTTCTTCCAAAAAATTTATTTTGGTTTTTAAGTTTATTTTCTACTAGTACCTCTAAAGTTTTGCCTTCTAAAGATTTATTCAATTCAATTTGATTGCTAAATAATTTTTCTTGAATCGATATCAACCTATTCTTGATTTTATCTTTATCAGTAATCTCTAATTCTGCAGCCCTTGTTCCTGGCCTTGGACTAAAAATAAAAGAGAATGAATTTATAAATTTAATTTTATTAACTAAATTTATGGTTTCTCTAAAATCGTTCTCTGTTTCCCCAGGGTAACCAATAATGAAGTCACTAGAAAATTTTATATCAGGATTAATTTTGATTAATTTTTCATAAATATTTAAATAATAATTTACAGTGTGCTTTCTATTCATCATTTTTAATATTCTGTCAGAACCACTTTGAATTGGTAAATGAACAAAAGGCATTAATTTTTTTGAATTTTTGTAACATTCAATAAGATCATCTGTCATATCTCTTGGGTGAGATGTGGTATATCTAATTCTACTTATTTCGGAATATTTGCTGAGTGTGTTTATAAGATCTGAAAGTCTGTACTCTCTGGATCCATCTTTATAAGAATATGCATTCACGTTTTGACCAAGAAAAGTTATTTCTCTAGATCCATTCTTTATTAATCTCTCAGCTTCATCAATAATACTTTTGAAAGGTCTAGAATACTCTGGTCCTCTAGTATAAGGAACAACACAAAAGTGACAGAACTTATCACAACCTTCTTGAATTGTTAAAAAAGATGAAACATTGTTATTATTATTTTTAATATTATCAAAGTACCTAAACTTTGAAACTGAGTCGAATTCGGTTTCTTCAACTTTATTATCTTCTTCAAAGCTTTTTAAAAGATTATTTATTTTTTGATAAGATTGAGGGCCTATAACTAAATCAATATATTTCTCTCTATTAAGCATCTCAGTGTTTTCAGCTTGTGCAACACAACCCGCAACAACCATGATTGGTTTTTTTTTATTTTTATACAATTTTTTTACTCTCCCAATTTCATGATAAACTTTATCCTTGGCCTTGTCTCGAATATGACAAGTATTCAAAATATAACAGTCAGCATCATCTTGATTTTCTGTTTTATTATATCCTATTGCTTTAACTGCATCATATATCCTGTTTGAGTCATATTCATTCATTTGACAACCAAATGTCTTTATAAAAACCTTTTTTTGCATGAATTATTTTTTTTTGATTCCGTACAATTCTAATTTATGATCAACAAGCTTATAACCGTATTTGTCGGCTATTTTTTTTTGTAACTCTTCGATTTCTTGATCAACAAATTCTATAATTTCTCCTGTTTTAATATCAATTAAATGATTATGATCATCATTTAATTCATACCTTGCTTTACCAGACTTAAAATCGTGTTTTGTTAAAATACCCGCTTCTTCAAAAAGTTTAACTGTTCTATAGACTGTAGCAATACTAATTTTTGAGTCTATTTGAGAAACTCTATTATATAATTCATCAACATCTGGGTGGTCGGACTCTCCATATGTTTTTTTCGATTCGGATATTACTCTAGCAATTATCCTTCTTTGATCTGTAAGTTTAACTCCGTTTTTTTGGCATTTTTCTTCAATAGTTTCTAGCATAATATATTTTAACTCGAGTAAAGGGGTTTAATCAAATTAATATTTGTAAAATTTTTTTTATCAATTTTTATTAACTGATCTACATTTTTATCAGTTAAATGTTCACTCAAAAATCCATATAAATCAATATTTTTTGCAAAAGCAATACCTTTAGCAATTGCTATTGAATTTCTAATACTTGAGATTTTGCCTGGACCTTGATTTACAAATATTTCACTTATTTTATCTAAGTTTAAATTGTGCTCATTTAAGAAATTCAAAATCAATATCATTATCTTGTCAAAATTTTCTCTACTGTTTATATGAGCGGTAGTATAAGATTCTATGTTAGTTATGAGAGAAAATAAAATTTTATCATTAGCAGCATTAATAATTAAAGTATTCATATTTTTTACTATTTTTTTAAACGTTAAAGCTGAAGTAGTAAATAAAAAATATTTTAAAAATGAACAAGGTATTTTAGCAATTATGTATCATAGATTTGAAGAAAATAAGTATCCTTCAACAAATATAAGATTAGATATATTTAAAAAACATATTAATTTAATAAAAGAAAAAAATTTAAATTTTTACAATCCTGGTGAATTTTCAAAAAATTTTGAAAGAGTTAAGAAAGAGAAAAAAATTTTACTAACTATTGATGATGCATTTACATCATTTTATAAAAATGCTTGGCCAATTTTAAAAGAAGAAAAAATTCCTTTTATTTTATTTGTCTCAACAGAAGCTGTTGGAAATAAAGGATATATGAGTTGGGACCAAATAAAAGAAGTAGAAAAGGAAAATTTTGCATACATTGGCAATCATTCACATTCTCACGATTATTTAACCAAATTTACTTTTCAAAAGTTTTTAGAGGATATTGATAAATCAATTAAAATTTTCAAAGATAAATTAGGTTATAATCCAAGCTTTTTTTCATATCCTTTTGGTGAATATAATTTAGAACAAAAAAATTATATTTCAAAAAATTTTGAGTTTGCATTTGGGCAACATTCAGGTGTTATTGATTTAAACAAGGATAGATATGAACTACCAAGATTCCCTATAAACGAAAAATATGGAGAAATAAAAAGGTTTAATGAAGTAATATCTTATTTGCCACTTCAGTATAAAATTATTAAACCAGAGGACAAATTTATGAATGAAGGAGAAAACCCACCTAAAATGTTGATAGAATTTTTCGAAGACCAAAAAAATTTAAAAAATATTAATTGCTTTTCAAATGAAGGCTCAAAATGGAGAAAAACAAAAATTGTATTAATTGACAATGTATTAAATATTAATTTTTCAGAAAAATTTATTGAAAGAAGAGGAAGAATTAACTGTTCTTTAAAAGATGAAAATGGATGGCGATTTGCAGGTTTCCAATTTGTTCAAAATTAAATTAATTTTTTAGTCTTATTACTTGTAGGCATTACATTTACATCATCAAAATCCGTAAGAGAATTTTGCTTGATGATTTGTTTTAACACATCGATGTATTGTTGACCTGTCTCCGCGTATTTATCTAAATAATTAACGAGCTTTAAACTGTCTAATTTTTCATCATTATCCCTTTGAATTGCTCTTTCTTTTCTAAATTCAATATAACTGCTATGAGTATTTAAATTTCGCTGATATGCTCTAACAGATGCTTTAAGAACAGCAAATTTTGCAACTTTATGTTTTGCATCTTTATCTACACCTGCTGGTCTAATTCCTTCACCATTCCATGTCCATTGTCCAAATAATGCATTACCCTCTTGTGCAAATCTCGAAGTACCCCATCCAGTTTCTTTAGCAGCTTGAGCAAGTGCTAAAGAGACAGGTATTTCATCCATTCTAACTTTCAGAGAATAAAAATCTCCATCTCTTAAACCATATTGTTTAAATTTTTCTTTTAACCAATTCTTTTCTTTTTGTGTGTTGATATTTTTACCCAATATTCTAAATAATTCCTTTCTATCAAGTCGAATTTTAGCATTCTCCTCTACGATTAACGGTAAAACTATTTGGATAAATAGTTTTTTTCTTTTTTTTGAGCTCTCAATACTTTTTATCTCTTTTGGAAGATGGTCAATTTTATTACCTATATTTATTAACTTAGTCTCTCTAACTCTTTCAAGATTATAATTTGTATCTTTAAACAATTGCTCGATTGTTCTCGCATCAAATCTTATCGAATTTTGGCCTTCATCATCTGTACTAAAAAAGTCTATATCAGCAAAAATATTTTTCAGATTCAGTTTATTTGTTTTGGTTTCTTTTTCTCCATCAAGGATTTTTTTTCTTTTTTCTAGTTCTTGGTCAAAATTTACACCAGCATTTGAGATTACGGATTTTTTGAAATTTAAATTTTTATCTAAAAATTCGTTTATAGTAGGTAATGTAAAAAATGAGAAAATCATTAAAAGGCTGATTGCTGAAAATCTAAATATATTGTTTTTCGTTCGACTCTTTTTAATATTTTTATTTTTTGTACGTCTAACCATTAGCTTCAATATAATTATTATTGATTATTTATACAGCTAAAACTTCTTTAACTTCGGGAATGTAATGACAAAGTAAGTTTTCCACACCTTTTTTTAAAGTGAGAGTTGAAGATGGACAGCCTGAACAACTACCTTTTAATAAAACTTTAACTTTTCCATCCTTAAATTCTTGGAACTTTATATCTCCTCCATCTCTTGCAACAGCAGGTCTTATTTTGGAGTCCAGAATACTTATTATTTTTTTTTCAATCTCTGAATAATTTTTGTTTTGCTCTTCTTCATTTGTTTTATCAATAATGCAATTATTACCATTCGCATAGTGCTCGTTTACATAAGATATAACAATATGCTGAATATCTTCCCATTTTTTATTCTCTACTTTGTTTATCGAAAAAAAATCTTCCCCTAAAAATATACCAGTTACTCCATTTATCTGTAATAAGTTCTTTATCAGTAAATTATTTGTATCTTCTTGATTTAAAACTTCTAATGGACCAGACATAGATACCTTCCTACCAGGTAGAAACTTTAATGAATTTGGGTTAGGTGTATTTTCAGTTTGTATAAACATGAGTTTTATATAATGTTTATTTCAAATTATTAAATGATTAAAAACCTACTATTTCTTTTATCTTTTTAACTTTTTTAGAAGAAATATCATGCGCTTTTGCTGCACCATCCTCTAGAATTTGGTCTATATAATTTTTATCTGACAGCAATTTTTGTATTTCTTTTGATATGGGTGATAGTTTAGTTACAATTATTTCAGATAGTTTATTTTTTAAATCAGAAAAATTTTTTCCCTCAAATTCATTTAATGTATCAGTTATATTTTGATTACTTAAGCTAGAGTAAATACCCATCAAATTTTCTGCTTCAGGTCTTCCTTTAAGTCCATTTACATTACCAGGTAAAGTATCATTATCTGTTTTTGCTTTTTTTATTTTATTAATAATTTGATCGTTAGTATCTGTTAAATTGATTCTACTTCCTTCGGCAATATCCGACTTACTCATTTTTTTTGTACCGTCTTTTAAACTCATTATTCTTGAAAAATTTTTTTGTATGAGAGGCTCAGGAGGTCTTAAGAAATCTGGACACTTATATTCGTTATTAAATTTTTGAGCTATATCTCTACAGAGTTCTAGATGCTGTTTTTGATCATCTCCAACTGGTACATGAGTAGCATCATATAAAAGAATATCAGAGGCCATTAGAATTGGATAAATATATAAACCAACACTAGCTTTTTCCTTGTCTTTACCTGCTTTCTCTTTGAATTGTGTCATTCTATTTAGCCAACCCATTCTGGCAACACATCCTAAAATCCATGAACCCTCAGAATGTGCTGGAACTAAGGATTGATTGAATATTATGCTATTTTGTGGATCAATACCGCTTGCAATAAATGCTGCTGCTGTCTCTCTAATATTATTTTTTAACTCTGTCGGATCTTGCATTACTGTAATGGCATGAAGATCAACAACACAAAAAATACAATTATTATTTTTATTATTTTGTAAATCTACAAAATTTTTTATTGCACCTATATAATTGCCAATATGTAAATTTCCTGTTGGTTGAACTCCTGAAAATATTTTTTTAGTCATAATTTAATAGTTTAATTTAATATCAGATATTTTAAAGGCCTTAATGAGTATCGAAATTAACAAATAAAAAACAAAAGTTAAAAGAACTAATAATATAATTGCTAAAAATTTATAACTGTTTGTAAATATAAAATAATTACTATAATAATTTATTAATAATTTAAATAATCCCAGACAAATTATATTTACAACAAATATTTTAACAAGTTGTGTAAAAAAAGAATTGTTAAAAGTAAAATAGTTTTTATTTAACACAAATATCATCAATAAAAGTCCATTTAACCATGAAGAAATGGTTGTTGCTATAGGAATTATAATAAACCCTAGTTTACTAAATAAAGATAAACTAACAACAATATTTAAAATTACAGAAATTAGTGAAAAATAAAAAGGTGTCTTAGTATCATTTCTTGCAAATATAAAACTTGAAAATATTTTTATCATCGAGAATGCAGGTAGACCTAATGAAAAATAAAATAATGCACGGGCTGAATTTTTAACACTTTCTTCGTTAAATGATCCATATCCAAAAAGTGCAGAAACAATTTCTTCAGATGCAAAAATTAATGCAAGTGTTGCAGGAAGACTTAAAAATAAACTCAATTCTAAAGACTTATTTTGCAAAGTTTCCAATTTTATTTTATTTTTACTCTCAACATATCTACTTAAGTTAGGCAGAATAATTATACCAATTACAATCCCTGCTATTGCTAAGTTTATTTGATATATTCTGTCTGCATAATACAAATATGAAACTGCACTTGCTTGAAAAGATGCAATTATAGTTCCAACTAATATGTTTATTTGAGTGACCCCAGATGAAAAAATGCTTGGTAAAAGTTTCCTAAAAAAAAATTTTATTTTTTTATTTATTTTGAAATCGAAGTTAAAATTAGGATAAAAATGTTTTCTAGTAAAAATAATTAAAAATATAAATTGTATAATTCCCGCAAATGTTACCGCATAACTTAGATAATAAACTAAATCTGTATCATTTTTTATGATTAGGAAACATATTATTAATATTATATTTAAAAAAAGAGGAGCAGCAGCAGCAGCTGCAAATTTGTTATGTGAATTTAAAATTGCTGAAAAAAAAGATGCTATACTTATAAAAAACAAAAATGGAAAAGTAATTCTGGTTAAATCAACAGCTAATTTAAACTTTTCATTTAAATCTGAGAAGCCAGGAGCAATCAATTTTATAAAGCTTGGCATAAAAATTTCGACTAGTATTGTTAGACTTAAAAGCGCTAGAACCAATAAATTAAATACTGAGTTTGCAAATTTATTAGCTTTTTTTTTACTAGACAAAAGTTCTGATGTGTAAGATGGAACAAATGCTGCATTGAAAGTACCTTCTGCAAATAATCTTCTGAAGGTGTTTGGTATTCTAAATGCTACGAAGAATGCATCAGCAATTGGCCCCGAACCAAGATAAATAGCAATAAAAAAGTCTCTAATATATCCTAAAATTCTGCTTAGAATAACGAACAGACTAAATGTGCCTGTTGACTTAATTAAATTCATAACTCATATTAGTAACTTAATCCTTTTGTATATCTAACAAATAATGAAAAAAAACAAAATTGAACATTATTCTGATAAAGAAGCTTTGGATTTTCATACTAATGATAAATCTGGCAAAATAGAGATCGTTTCATCCAAGCCTGTCACTACAAAAAGAGATTTGGCCCTAGCTTATTCTCCTGGAGTTGCTGCTCCTGTCAAAGCAATAGCAGATAATCCTGAGTTAGCATATGAATACACTACAAAAGGAAACCTAGTTGCAGTAATTAGTAATGGATCTGCAATATTAGGGCTAGGAAATTTGGGTGCGATAGCATCAAAACCAGTGATGGAGGGAAAAGCTGTTCTTTTTAAAAGATTTGCAGATATAGATTCGATAGATTTAGAAATAGATACAGAAGATACAAAAGAAATAATTAATTCTATAAAGCATATAGCAAAAAGTTTTGGTGGAATAAATCTTGAAGACATTGCAGCTCCAAACTGTTTTATAATTGAAGAAGAACTAAAAAAAATTCTAGATATTCCTGTGTTTCATGATGATCAACATGGGACAGCAATCATAACAACAGCCGCATTAATTAACGCAGTTGATATTGCAAAAAAAAAATTAAAAAAAATTAAAATAGTGATTAATGGTGCAGGTGCTGCAGCCATGGCATGTGCAAAATTATTTAGAAGTAGTGGTATTCCAAAAAATAATATCAAAATGTTGGATACAAAGGGTGTTATAAATAAAAAAAGAAAAGATATTAATTTCTGGAAAAAAGAGTTTGCGGTAGATACAAAAGATAAAAGTTTAGATGATGCAATGAAGAATGCAGACGTATTTTTAGGATTATCTGCTGCCGGTGTTGTAAAGAAAAGTATGGTAAAAAAGATGGCAAAAAATCCAATTATATTTGCCTGTGCGAATCCAGATCCAGAAATAAAACCAGAAGATATAGAAAAAGTTAGAGATGACGCAATTATAGCAACAGGTAGATCAGATTATCCGAACCAAGTTAATAATTTAATTGGCTTCCCTTATATATTTAGAGGAGCGCTGGATGTTAGAGCTAAAACTATAAATGAGGAAATGAAAGTTGCAGCTGCTAATGCTATTGCTTCACTTGCAAGGGAGTTTGTACCTGATGAGGTCGCAGCCGCAATGGGTGGCGAAAGACCTAATTATGGAAAAGATTATATTATTCCATCTACTTTTGACCCAAGATTAATAAGCGTAATACCAGTAGCAGTTGCTAAAGCTGCTATAAAATCTGGTGTCGCTAGAAAAAAAATAGAAAATTTTGAGCAATATTCTGAACAGCTTAAACAAAGGCTTGATCCATCTGTAACGATTATGCAGGGAATAAATAACCAAATTAAAAAAACAAATAAAAAAGTTGTATTTGCCGATGGTGAAGATGAAAATACTTTGAAAGCTGCGATAGCATTTAAAAATAGTGGACTAGGCACGCCCATTTTGGTCGCTAAAGAAAAAGTGGTTAAAGAAAAACTTAGGGAGATTGGTTACGGAGAAAACTTTGATATTCAAATTGTGAATTCTACTTTCAATGACAAACGAAAAAAATATGTGAATTACTTATTTAAAAAACTTCAAAGAACAGAGGGATTGCTTGAAAGAGATTGTGATAAAATGGTAAGAAATGATAGAGTTATATGGGGTTCTTGCATGGTTGCATGTGGTGACGCTGATGCAATGGTTACTGGAAATTCGAGAAGGTATGGACAATCTCTTGATAAAGTAAAAAAGGTCATAGATGCTAGACCGGGAGAAATTATGTTTGGATTGAACATGATTGTTAATAAAGGCAAAACAGTTTTTATTGCAGATACAAGTGTTAACGAATACCCAACATCCGAACAACTTTCTGAAATAGCTATTTCCGCATCTAGAGTAGCAAAATTGTTTGGTTTTGAACCAAAAGTTGCTTTTCTTTCACACTCAACCTTTGGCCAACCTATTACAGCTAGAACAAAACATATAAGAGATGCTGTAGAAATTTTAAAAAATAAAAAGGTAAACTTTAAGTTTGATGGAGATATGCAGCCTGATGTGGCCTTAAGTGATGAATATAAAGACCTTTATCCATTCTCCGAAATTGTTGGTAATGCAAATATATTGATTATGCCTGGACAACATAGTGCTGCTATAACTTATAAAATAATGAAAACTTTGGGTGGTGCTAAAGTTATCGGACCACTATTAATCGGTTTAGGTCAAGCAATTGAAATTGCTCCATTAAGATCTTCAACATCTGACATATTAAATTTAGCATCTGTTGCAGCATATTCAGCAGGAGTGATTAATTATAAGAAACCAAATTAGTTTTTTACAACTCTCAAGTCCTCAACTAAAAAAATACTTGTAACTACATCTTCTACATCGAGAACTTTCTTTGCCTCGTTTATAACTTCAGCCCTTTCTTCTTCATTTTGCGAAATTCCGTAAACATAAATT
>CACIGO010000022.1:0-11916 GCA_902586225.1 uncultured Pelagibacteraceae bacterium | reverse complement strand
TCGATGAAAAGATCAGCCAAGAAATACAAAATACGTTTAAAAAAGAAATGTCAGAATTAGGGTATTTGTAATTTTATCCCAGTGCCTATACTCATAGTTTATTGTTGCTTTATCGATCAAACATTGGGTTCTGATTTAATTAACGAACGATTTATTACAAAACTACACCAGCTCCTTTTAAAAATTTAGCACTTGTATCCAATGCTAATCTTGGATTAGCTTCTAAATCCATATTATCAAATTTTTTTATTTTATATTTTTCTAGACCAACCAATGCAATCATAGCTGCGTTGTCTCCACATAGTTTAATATCTGGAAAAATTGCTTTAAAGCCATTCTCATTGCTTACTTCGATTAGTTTTTTTCGTATACCTTTGTTTGCCGCAACTCCTCCCGCAACGATAAAAGATTTTTCTTTAAATGAGTTTTTTAAAAATTCCTTAAAAGCAATTCTAGATTTAATATACAATATTTCTTCGATAGTTTTTTGAAAAGACGCTGCTAAATCATATTTTTCTTGTTCTGAATTTATATATTTTGTTATTCTTAGTATCGCAGTTTTAAGTCCTGCAAAAGATAAATTGCATCCACCTTTATTAATTATTGGTTTGGGTAATTTATATTTATTTGGATCACCTTTTTCAGCAAATTTTTCTAACTTTGGACCACCTGGAAATTCTATCCCTAAAAGTTTTGCAGTTTTATCGAATGCTTCTCCTAGAGCATCATCAATTGTAGTTCCTAATCTTTTATAATTGCCTAATCCATTCACACTTAAAAATTGACTATGTCCACCTGAAATCAGCAGAAGTAAATAAGGATAACTAATATTAGTGTGTAGCTTTGGACTTAAAGCATGACCCTCTAGATGATTAACACCAATAAATGGAACATTTAAAGATGATGCAAGCGATTTTGCAAAATTTAAACCAACACTAAGACATATTATTAATCCAGGTCCAGATGTTGCGGCAACAGCAGATACTTTATCAAGAGTTATGCCGCTTTCATCCAAAGCTTTTTTTGCAATTAAATTAATTTTTTCAACATGTGATCTTGCAGCTAATTCTGGAACAACTCCCCCAAATTCTTTATGAATGTCAAATTGACTTGAAACTATATTTGATAAAATTTTTGGTGTACCACTTTCGTTATCTTGAATAATTGAAACCGCTGTTTCATCACAACTTGTCTCAATTCCTAATATTATTGGGCTTTTATTCATAAATTATTTTTTATAATTAATACAATTAATCTATAAGAATGTAATAAAAATAACTTTTATGAAAAGAGCTAATCTTGTAATTGGGACACGTGGAAGTAAGTTAGCAATGATTTACGCAGAAAATGTAAAAAAAGAACTAAAAAAATATTATTTTAAAGAGATTGAATTAAAAAAAATAGTAACAACAGGAGATCAAAAGCAAGATGAGAGATTATCCGAAATAGGAGGCAAAGGATTATTTTCAAAACAAATTGAAAAAGATTTATTAAATAAAAATATAGATATAGCAGTACATGCTTTCAAAGATATGCCTACTGAAGAAACTAAAAATCTTTCAACTAATAATTTTTTAAAAAGAAATTCTCCTAATGAAATTTTAATAAGTAAAAATAATATTAAATTTGAAGATTTAGAGCCAAACTCAATTATTGGCACATCATCTTATAGACGAGAATATCAACTTAAGAAAAAAAGACCCAACTTAAAATATAAACTTATCAGAGGAAATGTTGATACTAGAGTTCAAAAGTTAGAAAAAGGGGAATATGATGCAATAATTCTCTCAAAAGCAGGAGTGGATGCTTTAAATTTAAAACATAAAATTTCACAAGAATTTAGTGTTGATGAACTTATACCTTGTGCAGGCCAAGGAATTATAGCAATTCAATGCAGAGAAGATGATAATGAAATTAAAAAATTACTTGAAAATATTAATGATCAAGAAACAAGAACTGTCGCAAAAGCAGAAAGAGAGGTCTTAAAAGTTCTTGAAGGAGATTGTGACACTGCAGTTGGTGTATTTGCAAAATCAAATGGTAATAAAGTAGATCTGTTAACCGAATTGTTTTCTGTTGATGGAAAAAATAGATATTTTATAAAAAAAAGTCTTCAAAAAGATAATATTGAGTCAACTAGTAGAATGGTGGGCGAGGAGCTTAAATTAAAATCAAAAGGTTCTTATAAAAATTAATATGCATATTTTATTAACCAGACCATTAGATGATAGCAAAGAATTAATTTTAAAATTTACTTCGATGAAACATAAAGTTTCTCATTTACCTTTATTGCAAATAAAAAAAATAGAAACACAAGAAACAGATTTTAGCCAATTCAAAGGCGTCATTTTCACGAGCGCTAATTCTTTAAAAAATCTAAATATTTCAAAAATAGATAAAAAAATAATTTGTTTTTGTGTTGGTCTTGCAACAGAAAGAAAGGCAAAAGAATTAGGTTTTCAAAATATTTTCTGCGCCGAAGGTAACGTAAATAACCTTAAAGAATTAATTTTACAAAGCTTTGACCCAAAGATTGGACCAATGGCCTACATTAGTGGAGAAATTGTTTCTTATAATCTTGATCAAGACTTAATTTCAGAAAACTATGTCATCAAAAGAATTATAAATTATACTGCAATACCCAATGAAAATTTAAGTGACGATTTTTTAAGAGATATCAAATCTTCTGTGCCAGAAATTGTTTACATATACTCTGAAAATAGTGCAAAGACATTTTTTACCTTAATAAAAAAATATAATTTAGATAATATTTGGATGGAAACTAACCTAATGTGTATGGGCGAAAAAGCATCATCAGCATTGAATGACATAAAATGGAAAAAAATTTTCCTTTTTAACCCTGGTGAAGAAGAGTTTTTGCTATATAAAATTTAAAAATGGACGTTTTAAATAAACTAAATGAGTTATTTTTATCTGTATGGAAGCAGGGAATTCTTGGTGTAGATTTCTTTCAGATAATAGTAGGTCTTGGAATATTTGTATTATTTTTAATATTTAGAGGTCTAATTAGCAAACTTGTAATAAAAAAATTAGAATTAATTTCAAAAAGAACAACCAATAAATTAGATGATACGTTTGTAAAATCCATGGAGGGTCCTGCTAGGTTTCTTCCAATTGTTCTTGGTGTCTTTTTTGCTAGTTACTATATGTCATTTGATAATGAAACTAGGGGTTTTATAGATAACGTTAACAGAACTTTAATTACAATTTTAATATTTTGGATAATACATCAGATAATTGAGCCTATATCATATATTTTAAGTGGATTAGATAAAGTCCTGACAAAAGAATTAGTAGGCTGGATTATAAAGTCTCTTAAAATTTTAATTTTTATTTTAGGCGCAGCTGCTGTTCTTGAGTTATGGGGAATTAAAATTGGACCAATTATTGCAGGGTTAGGTTTATTTGGAGTAGCAGTTGCATTAGGCGCTCAGGATTTATTTAAAAATTTAATCTCCGGAATTTTAGTTTTAGTTGAAAAAAGATTTAGAATTGGTGATTGGATTAAAGTTGAAGGAGTTATCGAAGGGATTGTTGAAAACATTGGATTCAGATCAACTGTTATAAGAAAATTTGATAAATCACTGGCAATTATTCCTAATTTTCAATTTGCAGAAAATGCAGTGATTAATAACACAAGAAAGACTAACTGGGCTATTAGTTGGATAATAACTCTTCAATATGACACCACTATTGATCAATTAAAAACAATAAGAGACGAAATTGAAGATCACATAAATAAAGGTGACGATTATGACCAATCTGTAGGAGTCGCCGTGAGAATAGATAAGTTTTCAGATAGCTCCATTGATATGTATGTTAGATGTTTTACAAAAACAAATAGTTGGACTAATTATTTACAAGTAAAAGAAAATTTGGCGCTTGAAATAAAAAAAATTGTTGAAGGAAAGGGAGCTGCTTTCGCATTCCCAAGTCAGTCCATCTATGTTGAAAAAAAATGATCGCTATATTTTATTTAGCACTTCAAATTTTGAAACTTTATTCATATGTTGTCATTGCTAATGTAGTCATAAGTTGGTTAGTTGCTTTTAATGTATTAAATACAAGTAATCGGTTTGTGTATTTAATATTAGATTTCACTTACAAAATGACAGAACCAATTTTAATGAGAATTAGAAGATTTTTACCTAACCTTGGAGCTTTTGATATTTCACCTATCGTACTTCTTTTGTTGATATGGTTCATAGAAATGTGTATGAAGCTCTACATTGCACCGCTAATATTTTAATAAATGATTTTAATTGATGGAAAAAAAGCTGCTGCTGACCTAAGAGAAGAGCTAAAAAAAGAAGTTTTATCTTTAAAAGATAAGCATAATAAAGTGCCAGGTTTAACAGTCATATTGATTGGTGATTTAGCACCTAGTCAAATTTATGTTAGAAATAAAGAGAAATCTGCCAATGAAGTGGGCCTTAAATCAGAGGTGATTAGATACCCTGACAGTGTTGAAGAAAGTGAAGTTTTAAAAAAAATCGATGAACTTAATAATGACGATTCCGTCTCAGGAATTTTAGTTCAGCTTCCACTTCCTAAACATATTGATAAACAAAAAGTTATAGAGGCAATTATGCCAGAGAAGGATGTAGATGGATTTCATCCCATGAATGTTGGTAATCTGTCGTCAGGTTATGAAAGTTCCATTCCATGCACTCCTTTAGGTTGTTATTTATTAATAAAAAAAATTGAACCAAACCTTAATGGAAAAAGGGCTGTAATTGTTGGAAGATCAAATCTAAATGGTAAGCCAATGACACAGTTGTTGTTGAAAGAAAATTGCACAGTTACAATTACTCATTCAAAAACAAATGATCTTAAAGGTGAATGTTTAAAAGGAGATATTATAGTTGCTGCTGTTGGGATCCCTGAGCTTGTAAAAGGTGATTGGGTTAAAAAAGATGCAATTGTTATTGATGTTGGTATTAATAAAACTGAAAAAGGCCTAGTTGGCGATGTTGCATTTGAGGAAGTATCAAAAGTTGCAAAAGCTTTAACTCCAGTTCCAGGTGGAGTCGGACCTATGACTATTGCATGTTTACTTAAAAATACAATTGAGTGTTTTAAGAGAGCAAATAAATAAAATTTATTACTGATTTCTAATTAAAGGATAAACTTTAGGACTTAAGTATTTAAGATTAGTTAGCATAATTAAAATCAAGGTCACAGTTCCTATAGAGGCACCAAGGTAAATTAAAACTTTAAAATCAAATTGCCAAACTAATTCAAAAATATTCTCCATAATAAATTTTGATCCAATTACTGCAAAAAAAATTGCAATTAATATTACCGACATAAAAATTATTATAAATTCTATCAAAGACGAAAATATAATTTCTTTTTTTGAAAAACCTAAAATTTTAAATACAAGATTTTGGTACTCTTTTACTTTTCCTTGGACCATTATAGCACTTGAGATAACAATCAATCCAATGACAATTGTTACACCAGAAATTAGGGTTACAGCTATGAAGACTTTATTTAAAACCGATGTTACTTTGTTTAAGTAATCAGCAATTTTTATCATAGATAAACTCGGTAATACTTCTAACATTTTGGTTTCATCAAAATTATCTGGATTTTTAAATTTAGCTGTTGCTAAATATTCATGAGGAATTTTTTTTGCAAATTGTGGATTAAATAACATGGCAAAATTAATACTTAGATCACGATAATCAACTTCTCTAAAATTAACTATTTCTCCGTCAATTTCTCGACCATAAATGTTTAAAGTAAAAATATCTCCCAACTCAATATTAAAATCTTTAGCCACTTTTGCATCAAGCGATATCTGAAGTTGGTTAGGTTTAGATAAATCCCACCACTCTCCTTTTAAAATCGGGTTATCTTTAGGTATATTTTCAACCCAAGAAGATCTTCTTTCACTTCCAATTACCCAATAACTATCATTATCTGGTTTAATATAGCTATTTGGATTCACACCATTAATTTTTACTATTCCTGAAGAAACCATAGGTACTATTTCAATGTCCGCATCAGGGTCCATTTTGTAAACACCTTGTTCAAATTTTTTCTTTTCACCCTTTTGAATTCCAACAAAAAAATAATCAGGTGCAATATCTGGAATAGATCTTGCAATTTCTCTCTTAAAATTTGTTCCAACCAAAGCTAAAGTTAATAATAAAGTTACACCTAAGCCTAAAGACATGATTGTGATAGGAGTGATACTTTTTGTTTGAGTGATATTTTTAATCGATACTTTTAAAGAGATATTTGAAATAAAATTAAACTTTTTTAGTAAATAAATTATAATTTTCGAAAGTAAAAAAAATACAATTAGACATACAAAAAAAGCCAGAAAATAACCCAAGCTATAAGAAGGTCTTTCAGATCCCATTGTAAACAATAAAACTAAAAATGATAATAAGATAAAACTTAAAATAACTGACTTTTTTGAGTAATAAAATTGTAGGTTTTGGAATACATTTCTAAATAGGTTTGATGCTTTAACTTGATCAATTGAACTTATTGTTGGTATTGAAAAAATTATAAGAACTAACAAACCTACAATAAATATTTTTATAAAATTAATTAAAGAGAATTTTGGATAAACATTTAATCCCAACCCATCAGATAAATATTTGTCTGCAATTGGTACAATTAAAAAACTTGAGCCATAAGAAATTACAGTAATAATAAATAATAATATAAATAATTGAAGATAATAAAGTGTTTTTATATTCCCTGAATAAAATCCTACAGCTTTTCTTACAGCTATAGACATATTGTTCTGGTTTATAAAAGACAACAATGTATTAGCGATACCTATTCCAGCAATTAACATTGCACTAATTGAAACTAAAGAGAGAAATTGGGAAAAATTATTAATTATCCTTTTTAAGCCACTTGCTGAATTTTCTGGAAATCTAAGTTTTACTTTTTGGTCATCTTTAAAAATATCTTTGATCTTACTTTCTATTTTTTCTGGATCATCACTTGGATTAAATTTTACTTTATATTCATAATTTAAAAAACTACCTATTCCATTTAGTTTTAGTATCTCCAAAGTTTGTTTTCCTGCTAATGCCCAATCTCCAAAAGCTACAAACCCACTGACATCTGGTACAGATTTTATAATTCCAACAACTATGAAACTTTGATCTTGTACCTTAACTTTGTCATTTATTTTTATCTTTAAAGTTTTTGATAAACTTTCATTAATCAAAATTGTCTTTGGTTCCTTTTGCATTCTTTCATAAGCATCTTCTGGCTCATAAACAACTTCACCGTAAAGTGGATATTTTTCATCAACTGTTTTAATCCTTGTAAATAATGATTTATTTTTTTCTCTGCCTGTCGTAGAAAGCATTGTACTGAACTCTATCATTTGCGAGACAGTTGAAAATTCCTTTACTTTATTGACCAAATTAAGATCCCCCTGATTACGGTTATAATCGATTTCGAGATCTCCACCCAAAAGAACTTTTGCATTATCATTAAGCTCTTTTTTTAAACTATCTTCGATTGTAAAGATGGCACTTAAAATAAAAAGACTGATAAACAGCGTTACAATAATGCTTGAAATTTTTTTATAATTTCTGCTTAAATCCTTTAAAGCATACTTGAATATTAAACTTAACTCCGAAGAATTATTTAATTTTTCCATCTTTGATTTTAATTTTTCGTTTTGCTTTGTCTGCTAATTTTGGATCATGTGTGACCATTATTAAAGAAGACCCTTCTTCTTTGACGTATTTAAATAAAATTTCAGAGATCATTATTGAGTTTTCGGTATCTAGATTACCAGTTGGTTCATCAGCTAAAATCAAATCTGGTTTCATTGCAATAGCTCTTGCAATCGCCACACGTTGTTGCTCTCCGCCAGATAATTGACTTGGAAGATTATTGAATCTATGTTTTAGACCAAATCGATCTAATAAACTTTTTGCTTCTTTCTCTGGATTTTTAAATTCATTAAGTTCAAGTGATAAAGCTACATTTTCAACAGCTGTATAATTTGGAATTAAATAGAAAGATTGAAATATAATTCCTATATTTTGCTTTCTAATTTCAGATACTTCGTCTTCATTAAGATTTGTTATTTCCCTGTCTTGAAATATAATTTTCCCTGAGGTTGGACGTTCTAGTCCACCAATAAGCATAATCAAGCTTGTTTTTCCTGACCCACTTTCTCCAACCACAGATACAGTTTCTTTTTTTTTTATAGTTAAATCAATATTTTTTAAAACATTGATATTGTCCTTCCCAGTTTGGTATTTGAGATTTATTTTTTTTAATTTAAGAAGTGTGTTCATGAATAAAAGTTTATTTATAAAAATATTGTTATTCTTTCTAGTGCACATAAATGCAAGTGCAATAGAAAAGGTTATATTATTCGGCGATAGTTTAATGGCGGGTTATGGTCTACCTAAAGAGCAACACTTATCTTTGGTTTTAGAAAGTAATCTCGTTAGGAGTGGTTTAAATATTAAGGTAATAAATGGAAGTGTGTCAGGTAGTACTTCTTCTGGTGGATTGAATAGAGCAGAATGGAGTTTATCAGAACCCGGCATTGATCTAATCATCCTTGGTCTTGGGGCAAATGATATGCTTAGAGGAATTCAACCAGATGAAACCGAGAGAAATTTAGAAGAAATAATTAAAATCGCTAACAGTAAAAAAATAAAAATTATAATAGCTGGGATGGTTGCGCCAACAACTCATGGAACTAAGTATAAAAAAAATTTTGATGCTATTTATCCTAAATTGTCAAAAAAATATAATTTACCCTTAATTCCATTTTTGCTAGAGGGTGTTGCTCTTGATCCAAATCTAAATCAACAGGATGGCATACATCCTAACAAAGCTGGAACAATAGTTATAAGTAAGACAATTCAAGATATTATTTCAAAAAATTATTAATCGGATATGAAAAAAAAATATCATCATTTAGCAAATGGCACATTTCGTAATCCTGAAGGATCAAAGGTGATTGATATGAATTTCAATTGGTCGTTTAAGGTCTTTAACCAAGAAAAAAAAAAATTAGATATGACTTTTCCTGAAAGTAATATCATTAAAAAAGAAAAAGTTTTATTGGATTTAAATAATTTCCAAAAAGAAGATTATGTAGCGTGGATAGGTCATGCAACATTTTTATTAAAATTAGGGGGAATAACAATAATAACAGATCCAGTTTTTTCAAAAAATGCAGGACCTTTATTTTTTGGGCCAAAGAGATTTACCGAACCAGCATTAAAACTTAATGAGATACCAAGAACAGATATTTTTCTACTAACTCACAATCACTACGATCATCAAGATATGAAAACAATAATGAGATTTCCTTATAAAGAATCTAAAGTCCTGTTACCTTTAGGACTAAAAAAATATTTTAAAATTAATAGATTTAAAGATGTAAATGAAATGGATTGGTATGATCAAATAAGAATAAATCAGAATTTAAATATTACTTTTTTGCCATCAGTCCACTGGTCAAAAAGGAGTTTAACGGATACTAACAAAACTTTATGGGGCAGCTATTTGATTGAATACAAAGGAAAAAAAATATTATTTTCATGTGATACTGGTGTTGGAAAAATATATAAAGAATTGGGAGATAAGTATGGTCCAATTGATTTAACATTTATTAACATTGGCGCATATAATTTTTATCCTATGGCTTCAATTAAAGATTCTTCTGCTTACCACACTAACCCTGAAGAAGCCCTTGGACTTGCTAAAGATTTAAAAAGTAAAAAAGTAATTGGAATGCATTGGGGAACTTTTGTCTTATCACTTGAACCAATATTAGAGCCCCCTTTAAGGTTTAAGCAAAATGCAGAAAAATTTGGATTTAAAAAAGATGATGCAATTATTTTTAAAATTGGTGAATTTAAATTATTTAAAGAGCTTTTTGATACTAACTAGAATTTTCCATCAACCACAATCCATCTTGATTTAAAAAATATAGTTTACCATTTATAGGATGAATTTGTATGTCTCTGATTCTTCCAATTTTATCTTTAAATATTATTTCCTCTTTTACGTTTGATAAATCATTAAACTCTAATTTTCTTAAAGACTTATCTTTAAGAGAAGTAATTAATGCATGACCATTCCAATCTTTAAATTCATTACCTTTATAAATTGTGATTGCACTTGTGGCTATTGATGGAACCCAATATTGAATGGCTTTTGTAAAGCCAGGTTTCCATTTTGGCCCTATTGGTATACCTGAATAATTTGTGCCACCCCATCCAAGAATTTTCCAACCATAATTTTCACCTTTCTTTGCTTCACCAAACCAATCGCCTCCTTTTGCACCATGATTGCTCATATAAATTTTTCCATCAAAAGGTGATAAAGCTAAACCTTGAGGATTTCTTACACCAATTTGATATATTTCAGGTAGCCAGTTTGATTTCCCCTCAAAACGAGGATTGTCTTTTGGAATGCCACCATCTAGATAAATTCTAATTATACTTCCTGGATGTTTATTTCCATCTTGAGCAATCATTCCCCCACCTCTTTCACCTGCAGAAGCAAATAAATAGTTGTCTTTAATTGCAAGTCTTGAACCAAAATGATAGGGCGAGTCAATTGGTGGATTGGCTTGAAAAATATTTTTAAAATTTAATTTGTTTTTATTAAATTTTGCACGTGCAATTGAAGTACTAGTCTTCCAATTATTTCTATTTTCTGTGTATGAGATGTAAATGTAATCTTCATGATAGAGAATATCCAATAATCCTCCCTGTCCATATTCTACAAAATTTAAGTTATGATCAATTTCATTTATCTCCCTTGTAGAAATGTTTACAAATTTTATTTTCCCACCTTTCTCGGTAACAATCATTTCATTTTCATTAACGAACGACGAACCCCAAGGTGCTTCTAATTCAATAATTTTATTAAAATTAAAATTTTTACTAAATGAATTAGTTGAGAATAGTATTAATGATAAAAGAAATAATAATTTCTTCACTCTATGAAAGTTTTGATCTACCACCATCGACAGCAATAATTTGTCCTGTAACCCAAGAACTGTCTTCAGTTATTAGAAATTTTGCAAGCGAAGCCGAATCTTTACCTTCTCCAAGTCTTTTTAATGGATGGGCTTTTGCTATACCATCAGCTAAAACTTTATTTTTAAGCATTGGCTCTGCAATTTTTGAATTAGTTAAACTTGGAGCAATGCAATTTACTCTTATATTAGGAGCAAATTCTGCTGCTAAAGAAACAGTTAATCCTTCCACAGCTGCTTTAGTTGAAGCTATAATTGCATGATTTGTAAATCCCCTTTGAGCAGCAACAGTTGAAAACAAAACAATCGATCCTTTATTTTTTTTTAAACTTTCTTGATAACCTTTAATTAAATCTACTGCAGAATATAAATTTAGTTTCATACATTTTGTAAAATCTTGTTCTGAAACCATTCTTAAAGGTTTTAAATCAATTGAACCAACACAATAAGCTATACCTTTGATATCATCTATTTCGGACTTAATCTTTTCAACAAAACCATTTTCTAAAACATCAGAGACTGTATATTTACAATTTAGTTTTTCAGACAAAGATTTTGTTCTTTCTTCATCCCTACCAATTAAATGTACTTCTTTGCCGGCTGCGTATAACTGTTCGGCTAAATTAGATCCGATAGATCCTGTCGCACCTACTACTAAATATTTTTCTGACATAAATTTTTAAAGAGTTATATATAGTTAATGAAATTATTTTTTCTACTTGGAAATCAGCTTTTCTCAGAGAAATATCTAGAAAAGTACAGAAAAGACCACTTTTTCTTTATGGCTGAAGATTATCAGCTTTGTACGTACGAAAAGCATCATAAACAAAAGATATTATTGTTCTTATCTTGCATGCGATCTCACGCAGATAGACTAAAAAAAAATAAATTTA
>CACIGO010000021.1:0-13296 GCA_902586225.1 uncultured Pelagibacteraceae bacterium | reverse complement strand
ACAAAATTTAAATCGAATAATGCTGGAGGAATTCTTGGAGGTATTTCTAGTGGTCAAGAAATAATAGTTTCTTTTGCGGTAAAACCAACTTCATCAATTCTTTCTCAAAGAAAAACAATTAATAAATTTGGAAAAAATACTTCAATTTCAGTCACTGGGAGGCATGATCCATGTGTAGGTATTAGAGCAGTGCCTATTGGCGAAGCAATGATGAATTGTGTAATTCTTGATCACTACTTAATGAATAAAGCTCAATGTGGCAATTAATTAGTTTTTTTAATTAAAACTTTAGAATTTAGAGTTTCTAAAACCTTCGCTTCAATAGATTTAGCATCTAGACCAGCTTCTTTATACATTTCTTCTGGTTTATCTTGGTCTAAAAATTTATCAGGCAAAATCATTGATCTAAATTTTATATTATTATCTAATAAATTCTTTTCATTTAAGAAATGATTTACATGAGTTCCAAAACCTCCTATAGAGCCTTCTTCCAAGGTAATTAGCACTTCATGATTTGTTGCAACTTGCCACATAAGATTTTCATCCAGAGGTTTTGCAAATCTAGCATCTATAATTGTTGGATTAATACCCATTTTTTTTAAACCTTCTTCAGCCAATAAACATTCTTTTAATCTGTTACCAAAACTTACTAAGGCAACTTTCTTACCTTCTCTTATAACTCTACCTTTTCCAATATCTATTTTTTCGTTGATATCAGGTAATTCTAAACCTGCTCCATTTCCTCTTGGATATCTAAATGCACATGGTTGATTATTAATATCTACTGACGTATTGACCATTCTTACCAATTCTGCTTCATCACTTGCTGCCATAACAATAAAATTAGGTAAAGTTGATAAATATGTAATATCAAAAGCACCTGCATGAGTGGCTCCATCGGCACCAACTAAACCAGCTCTATCAATTGCAAATCTTACTGGTAAACTTTGAATTGCAACGTCATGAACTACCTGATCATAAGCTCTTTGTAAAAATGTTGAATAAATTGCTGCATAAGGCTTATAACCCTCTGTTGCTAAACCTGCAGCAAAAGTAACAGCATGTTGTTCAGCAATTCCAACATCAAAAGTTCTGTCCGGGAAAACTTTACTAAATGTGTCCATTCCTGTCCCAGATGGCATAGCAGCAGTTATACCTACAATTTTACTATCTTTCTTTGCATGCTCTATTAATGTATTTGCAAATACCTTTGTAAAAGCAGGAGTCTTAGTTGTTGATTTTTGTTGAACTC
This sequence comes from uncultured Pelagibacteraceae bacterium, assembly GCA_902586225.1. Lineage (GTDB taxonomy): Bacteria > Pseudomonadota > Alphaproteobacteria > Pelagibacterales > Pelagibacteraceae > Pelagibacter. The sequence continues at coordinate 12,044 of CACIGO010000021.1, read as the reverse complement.
CAGTTTGAACATCAAATTTTGTAACTCCATGATACTTATCATCAGATTTTTCAGCAAAACTATATCCTTTACCTTTTTGAGTTTTTATATGAATTAGTATTGGACCATTATGGTTGCTTTCTTTTGCATTTTTTAAAATTGGCAATAGTACATCTAAATCATGACCATCAATTGGACCAACATAATAAAAACCTAATGAATTAAATAATGTACCACCTGTGACAGCCGATCTCAAAAAATCTTCAGCCTTTCCAGCCTTTTTGCTAAATCTTTTTGAAAATGATGAAATAATCATTTTAACTGTTTCTCTGAAACTAAAATAAATCTTACCTGAAAAAATTTTAGCAAGATAAGATTTCATTGCGCCAACTGGTTTTGCAATTGACATATCATTGTCATTCAAAATTACGATCATTTTTGTTTTTGAGTCTCCAGCATTATTCATAGCTTCATATGCCATTCCTGCGCTCATGGCACCGTCACCAATAACTGCTATAACCTGATCTGATTTATTTGATAATTTATTTGCTGTTGCAATACCAAATCCAGCAGAAATAGAAGTGGAACTATGAGCTGCACCAAAAGGGTCAAATTCACTTTCCGATCGCTTTGTAAAACCAGATAATCCACTTCCTTGTCGTAAAGTTCGTATTTTATCTTTTCTTCCTGTTAAAATTTTATGAGGGTATGATTGATGACCAACATCCCATATCAATTTGTCCTTAGGTGTATCAAAAACATTATGAAGTGCTACTGTTAATTCTACAACACCTAAGCCCGCACCTAGATGACCACCTGTTTTTGAAACTGCATCAATCATTTCATTTCTTACTTCTTCTGATAGAACTTTTAATTCTTCATTGTTGAGTTTTTTTATATCTGAAGGAAAATTAATATTATTTAAATATTTATAATTCTGCATTTATTTATTTCTACTTAATATAAATTCAATTGTCTCTTTTAAATCACTAGCATTATTTCCATAGCTAACTAAACTATTAAATATTTCTTTTTTTAGTTTTGATGCATATTTAATAGCATTTTTATATCCTAGTAAACTTATTAATGTTGCTTTTCCCCTTTTTGAATCTTTATTTGTTTTTTTTCCTGCAGTTTTTGATGTACTACTATAATCAATTAAATCATCTGCAATTTGAAAAAGTAAACCAATTTTTTCACCAATAATTGAGAATTTTTTTATTTGATCTTTTTTATTTGTCAAAATAACTGGAGACAAACAGCTGAATGAAAATAATTTTCCAGTCTTTTTAATTTCCATATCTATAACTTTTTGTTTAGATACTTTTTTTCTTTCATAATTTAAATCCAAAAATTGACCTCCAGCTATTCCTTGGTGACCTGATGATTGAGATATTAGATTTATTAGGGATATTTTTTTATTGTTATTTATATTGAACTTTGGATCAGATAAAATTTCAAAAGCTAATGTCAAAAGGGAGTTTCCGGCTAAAACAGCTGTAGATTCTCCAAATTTTTTATGTGTAGTTAGTTTACCTCTTCTAATATCATCATCATCCATACACGGTAAATCGTCGTGTATTAGTGAATAAGCGTGTATACATTCAACAGCTGAACTTAAATATAAAAGATATTTTTTTTCGACATTAAAAATTTTTCCAACATCAAAAATAAGCTTAGATCTTATTTTTTTTCCTCCAGGAAATAAACCATACTTAATAGGTATAATTAGATCTGTTTTTTTTTGTTTTGCTAAGTAATTTTTTAAAAATTTATTTACTTCATTAACAGTTTTAACTAATCTTTTTTTCATTTTTTTTTTGAGGCTAATTCATCAATTTTTAGCTTGGTACTTTCAGATATATTTTTTGAATCCTTTTGAAATTTTTTCTCTATTAAATTATTTAACTTTATTAAATATTGATAATCATCAATAGATTCTTCCAAATTTTTTTTACTTTCTAATTCTTGTATTAAACTATCTGCTATATCTGTGAGTTCACTCAAAGATTTTGATTCAATATCATCTGGCAAAATTTTTTCATTCATATAATAATTTGTAATATTATATGAAAATTAATGATTCAAATATTAAAAAAGCAGTAAAATATTTAAATAATCACGAATGTATTGGAATACCTACAGAAACTGTCTATGGATTAGCTGCTAATGCCTATTCTGATAAAGCTACCAAAAGAATATTTAAATTAAAAGGAAGACCTGCCGATAACCCCTTAATTGTTCATTACTATAATATTAAAGATTTGGAGAAAGATTGTAAGACTAATACTTTGTTTTATAAACTTTATAATTCATTATGCCCTGGTCCAATTACATTTATATTAAAACTAAAAAATGAAAGCAAAATTTCAAAAAACGTTACTAATAATAAAAAAACGTTAGGTGTAAGATTTCCAAGTCACCGAACCGCTAGAAATTTATTAAAATCTTTAAAATATCCTTTAGCAGCGCCAAGCGCAAATATCTCTGAAGGGATAAGTCCAGTAACAAAAGACGATGTATATGATGAATTCGGAGAAAAAATTAAATTTATTCTAGAAGGCGGAAGATCAAAAATTGGTGTTGAATCTACGATTATAAGTTTAGTAAAAAAACCCCAAATCTTAAGATTGGGTGGTTTAAATATTTCTATATTAAATGAAAAATTAAAAACAAATTTAAAAACTAAATTGTATGCTAAAAGTAACATAAGTTCTCCAGGGAGAAGAAGAATTCATTATTCACCAGGTATACCTATTAGATTAAACGCAGTTAAAATAAAAAAAGATGAGGCTTTTATCCTAATTAAGAAGAGAGAAGAAAATAATAAGAATTATTTTTACTTAAGTAAGACAAATAACCTAATGGAGAGTGTTAAAAATTTATATAAAACATTAAGAAAAATTAAGAAGTTAGGTTACAAAAAAATAGCTGTACAAAGAATACCAAACCAAAACTTTGGATTAGTGATTAACGATAGACTTTTTAGAGCATCAAAAAAATGAAAAATTTAGTGGAAGTTAAAAATATAAAAAAAAATTACGGAAAGAATGAAGCTGTCAAAGGTATAAGTTTTAACATAAAAGAAGACGAAATTTTAGGTCTATTAGGTCCAAATGGCTCAGGCAAAACAACAACGATAGGTATGTTATTGGGACTTTTAAAACCAACTAGCGGAGAAATTTTAATAAACGGTCAAAAATTGGAAGGGAATAGAATTGAAATCTTGGAACAGATTAACTTCATATCTCCATATATTGAATTACCAAAAAAACTTACAGTTAAACAAAATCTAACTGTTTATGGAAAATTATACAAAGTAAATAATATTAATAAGAGGATCGAATTTTTATCAGAAAAATTAAGATTAGAAGATTTGCTTAATAGCATTACAGGTGAATTATCATCTGGACAAAAAAATAGAGTAAGTTTGGCAAAAGCATTAATCAACGAACCAAAAGTATTGCTATTAGATGAGCCAACTGCATCATTAGATCCGGAAGTAGGTGATTTTGTTAGATCTTTTTTGGAAGATTATAAAAAAGAAAAAAAAATATCTATACTTCTTGCCTCTCATAATATGAATGAAGTAACTAGGCTTTGTAAATCAATTCTAATGATGAAGGATGGGATTATTATCGATGAAGGAAATCCTAAAGAATTAATCGATAAACATGGCAGAAAAAACCTAGAGGAAGTTTTTTTAAAATTATCAAGGAGCAAAAATGAGCTTAACTAGAATGTATGGTCTTTTTTTAAGACATTTTTATTTAATCACCAGATCTTTCCCAAGAGTTTTAGATCTTGTTTATTGGCCAACTATTCAAATTACTTTATGGGGATTTATCTCAAATTTTTTTGCTACACATACAACATATTATAATAATGCGGTAGGAGTTATATTAACGTGCGCAATCCTTTATGATTTTCTTTTCAGAACAAGCATTGGATTTAATATGCTATTTCTTGAAGAGATTTGGAGTAGAAACTTTACAAATTTATTTATTGCGCCAATGAAAATTGGTGAAATATTAACTTCACTTGTTGCTACAGCATTAATAAGAGCTCTTATAGGTTTAATACCCGCAGTGCTTTTAACTTCTCCATTATTCGGTATTTCAATTTTAGATTTAGGAATATTTTTATTCTTTTTATTTTTGAGCCTATATTTATTTGGAATAACACTTGGCATCCTGGTATCTGCTGGTCTATTAAGATATGGACCCTCTTTTGAAAATATAGCATGGTCTACAATGTTTTTATTAGCTCCATTTGGATGCATTTATTATCCAATTGAAATATTGCCACAAGTGTTCCAGAAGATAGCTTATCTACTACCATTGGTATATATATTTGAAGAAGCAAGAAATATTTTGATTAATCAAACTGTAGATATTCAAAATATCTATTATGCTTTCATATGGAATGGAGTTTACTTTGTATTATCAATTGCATTATTCTATTATTCTTTCAATGTCGCAAAAAACAAAGGAACGCTTATCAATATGGGCGAATAATGGTGCGCCCGCAAGGAGTCGAACCCTGAACCTCCAGAGCCGAAATCTGGCGCTCTATCCAGTTGAGCTACGAACGCATAATAATTTAATATAATAATTTATGAAGAATATCATCAATTTTATTATTAAAGAGGATGATAATAACAAGAGAGTAGACACAATATTGGCAAATCATGATAAGAGTTTAAGCAGAACTAGAGTAAAAAATTTAATATTAAATAGTAAATTAAAAATTAACGAGAAAATTATACAAGACCCTTCAATTAAAACTAAATTAAATGACAAAATTGAGCTTGAAATTGTTGAACCTAAGAAACAAAGCTTAAAACCTTATAATTTTAAATTAAACATAATTCACGAAGATGAAGATTTAATTGTAATTGACAAACCATCTGGAATTTCAATGCATCCTGGTGCTGGTAACTATGATAATACGATAGTTAATGCGTTAATGAATTATGATAGCAAAAACTTATCTGATATTGGAGATGAACTGAGACCTGGTATAGTTCATAGAATTGATAAAGATACTTCTGGATTAATTGTAATAGCAAAAAATAACTCAACTCATGAAAAATTATCACTTCAATTCTCTGAACATTCTATAACTAGAGTTTATCAAACTTTAATTTGGGGAAAATTAAGGCCTCAAAAAGGAGTAATTGAAACATTCATAACCAGAAGTTCGAAAAATAGACAGATGATGGAAGTATCATCAAGCAAAGGTAAAAAGGCAATTACACATTATGAAACATTAGAGCTTTTTGAGAATGATAATGTTCCAACTTTTAGTTTTATACAATGTAAATTAGAAACTGGGAGAACTCATCAAATAAGAGTTCATATGTCATACAAAGGTAACAATATTCTTGGAGATAAAAAATATAAAAAAAAATTTAATAAATTTAAAAACATTGATGAAGATCTTAATAATAAAATTTCCAATCTTGAGAGACAATTTTTACATGCAAAACAGCTAGGTTTTGACCATCCAAGGACAGGGGAAAGATTAGAATTTTCATCAAATATCCCAAACGAATTAAGTGATATTTTAAAAAAACTAAGAAAATTAAGTAAATAAAACGATTGTAAAAAAAAATTTCTCTATTACATAAATACTTCCTATGAGTAATAATACATACAATTTGCCTACTCTTTCAAATGAAGGTGGTTTAGCTGCATATCTAGCTCAGATAAAAAAATTTCCTATGCTAGATGCTGAAGAAGAATATATGCTTGCTAAAAACTGGCAAACTACAGGAAATGTTAAATCTGCTGAAAAACTCGTTACAAGTCATCTTAGACTAGTTGCTAAAATAGCAATGGGGTACAAGGGGTATGGTTTGCCTCTTAATGAAATGATTTCAGAAGGTAACGTAGGTTTAATGCAAGCTGTTAAAAAATTTGAACCAGAAAAAGGTTTTAGACTTGCAACTTATGCGATGTGGTGGATTAAAGCTTCTATTCAAGAATATATTCTAAGATCTTGGAGCTTAGTAAAAATTGGAACCACAACAGCTCAGAAAAAGCTTTTTTTCAACTTGAAGAAGTTAAAAAATCAAATTGCACCTAGAACTGAGGGTGACTTACGTGATGAACACGTAAAAGATATAGCAAACAGATTAGATGTTAGTGAACAAGAAGTTGTATCTATGAATAGAAGGCTTTCAGGAAAAGAGCAGTCATTAAATGCACCTATTGGAGAAGATGGTGATGAATGGCAAGATTGGGTTGTAGACAATGAAATGGATCAAGAACTTAAATTTGCACAAAATGAAGAAATGGAACAAAGAAAAGATCTTCTTCAAGATTCTATTAAAATTTTAAATGAAAGAGAAAAAGAAATACTTTACTCGAGAAGATTAACAGATGATCCGATAACTTTAGAAGATTTAAGTAAAAAATTCAAAATAAGTAGAGAGAGAATAAGGCAAATTGAAAATAAAGCATTTGAAAAACTTCAAAAACATATGCTTAACTCTGCTAAATCAAAAAATCTACTACCCGCAAATTAATTCTGCTTTTTTTTAACAGTTAAATGGATCTACTAAAAGAATTGTATCTTTTCTCTCAGGGCTTGTTGAAATACTAGATATTTTTGTCTCAATGAACTCCTCAATAGCTTTTACATAAATCTTTGCATTATTAGGTAAATCATCAAATTTTTTAATACCCTGAGTTTTAGATTTCCAGCCTTTGAATGTTTTATATACTGGTTTGACATTTAATTGGTCTTCAACGGCAGCAGGGAAATAATCTATTTCTTTGTCATTTAGTTCGTAAGCTACGCAAAGATTTATTTCATCAAGTTCATCTAATACATCTAATTTTGTTAATGCTATACCATTGATGCCTGAAATCTTTATAGTTTGTCTCACTAGAACTCCATCAAACCAGCCACATCTTCTTTTTCTGCTTGTAACAGTTCCAAATTCATGTCCCTTTTCACCTAAATGATTACCAATATCATCTTTCAATTCTGTTGGAAAAGGTCCTTCACCTACCCTAGTTGTATATGCTTTTGTAATTCCTAATACATAATTTATTGAGTTTGGACCACATCCAGATCCTGTTGCTGCTGAAGCTGCAACTGTATTGGATGAAGTTACATATGGATATGTTCCATGATCAACATCAAGTAATATTCCTTGAGCTCCCTCGAATAATATTTTTTTATTTTCTGATTTAAATTGATCTATCTTTCTCCAAACAGGTGCAGAATATTTTAAAATATTTGGAGCTATTTTTAATAATTCTCCAATTAGTTTATCTTTTTCATATATTGGCTTACCTAATCCTTTTCGGATAGCATTATGATGCTCAAGTACTAGTGATAATCGATTTTCTAGATTTTTTTTGGATGCAAGGTCCATTACTCTTATAGATCTTCGTCCTACTTTATCTTCATAAGCTGGGCCAATTCCTCTTCTTGTAGTTCCAATTTTTGATTTACCAGCAGAGTCTTCTCTTATTTCATCCATCTCTTTATGAAATGGTAAAATTAGTGTGGCAGCCTCAGATAAAATCAGATTATTTTCATTGATTTCTACAGCTTTAGATTTAGCTTCCTCGATTTCATCTAGCAACGCCCATGGATCTACTACAACTCCATTTCCTATAATAGAAATTTTATTTTTTCTGACAATCCCAGATGGTAACAATCTTAGTTTATAAGTAACACCATCTATGACTAGGGTATGACCAGCATTATGTCCTCCTTGGAATCTTACAACTACGTCTGCTTCGCTTGATAACCAATCAACTATCTTACCTTTTCCTTCATCTCCCCACTGCGATCCAACAACAACTACATTATTCATCTAAATTTCTTTTTTATAGTAAAACTATTTAAATGGTTAATTGGTCCATTTCCTTTTCCAAAGTTTGGTCTTGTTTTAATGGCATTGTTTACATATCTAATACCTAACTCACAAGATTTCTTTAGAGTTTTTCCACATCCATAATATGTTGCAATTGCACTTGATAATGTACATCCAGTTCCGTGAGTATTTTTTGTATCAATTTTTTTATTAACAAATATTGCAGTTTCTTTTTTATTTACAAAAATATCTTTTAATTTTTTAGAGCTTAAATGACCACCTTTAATTAGAACATTCTTAGCACCTAAATCTAATAATATTTTGGCGGCATTTTTCATATCTGTTATAGATTTAATTTTTATTTTTGTTAGTATTTCAGTTTCAGGAATATTTGGTGTTATTAAATCAACTTTTTTTATTAGTTTTTTTTTCAATACTAAAATTGCTTTATTGTCTATAAGCTTGGTTCCACCTTTAGCCACCATAACAGGATCTAATATTATTTTTTTTAATTTCGATTTTTTTATTGATTTTAATACTGAATTTATAACTTCAGTAGAATGCAGCATTCCTATCTTTACTGAATCTGGTTTGATATCTTTTGACGTAAATTCAATTTGATTAGAAATTTCTTTACTACGTATTGGTATTATAGATATTACACCAGTAGTATTCTGAGCTGTAACTGCTGTTATTGCTGTCATAGCGAAAGAGCCAAGAGAAGTAACTGATTTAATATCTGCTTGGATGCCCGCTCCTCCAGAGGAGTCTGATCCTGCAATAATTAATATTTTAGATTTGATTTTCAATTTACCGAATAGATTTTTTAATTATGTTAATACACATTTTATTTAAATTTGAATCCTCTGACTCGCTCATAATTCTTATTTTTGGTTCAGTACCAGATTTTCTAACTAAAATTCTACCTCTGTTTTTAATTATTTTATTTGCTTCTTTAATTGCTTTTTTGCATTTTGGCGAATTAATAATTGATTTATCTTTAACCTCTATATTTTCTAATATTTGAGGAGTGGGTTTAAATTTGTTAAAAAGCTCACTTGCTTTTTTTGTTTTTCTTAAAGAGAAAAGGATTTCTAGTGCGACTAATAAACCATCACCAGTTGTTGCAAACTTTCCAAGAATTATATGACCAGACTGTTCCCCCCCTAAATTAAATTTATTTTTTTTCATTTTTTCTTTTACATATCTATCTCCCACATCTGATCTTAAAAATTTAATTCCATTGTTTTTAAAAAAATTTTCTAAACCATAATTTGACATAAATGTACCAATGACGCCTCCTTTTAAAATTTTTTTTCTTTTCCATCTCTCACCTAACATTGCAAGAATTTTATCTCCATCAATAATCTTTCCTTTTTCATCACAGACAATTATTCTGTCAGCATCTCCATCCAATGAAATACCTATATGAGCTTTATTTTTTTTTGTAATTTGACAAATTTTACTTGGGTAAGTAGATCCAGATTTAAGATTTATATTTAAACCATTGGGTGACGTGCCAGTATCATATACTTTAGCACCTAATGATTTAAATAAATCGGGTCCAGCTTTATAACCGGCACCGTTAGCGCAGTCTAAAGCAATTTTAATGCCTTTTAAACTGAAAGAGGATGGAAAATTTTGTTTTAATATTTTTATATAATTTTCATTAGCATCCTCTAATCTTTTAACTCTCCCTAATTCTATTGGTTTTGATAGATTTTTAGTAATCTTTGAATCAATTAGCTTTTCAATTTTCTTCTCAATTCTATCAGATAATTTAAGTCCATCTGGTCCAAATAACTTTAATCCATTGTCGTGATATGGATTATGAGATGCAGTAATCATTATACCCATATTAGCTCTCATTTTTTTTGTTAGCATCGCTAAACCATTTGTTGGTAGAGGTCCCAAAGTATAAATATGCATTCCTGCTGATGCCAATCCAGATACTAAAGCTGGTTCAAGCGTATATCCTGATAATCTAGTATCTTTTGCAATAATTGCTGTTTGTTTATTTTTTTTTAAATTTTTAAAGTACGTTCCCGCTGCTAACCCAAATTTGAAAAACATTTCTCCATTTATCTTAGATCCATTAACTTTTCCTCTAATTCCATCTGTTCCAAAATATTTTTTAATCATTTTTAGTTTTGTAATTCTTTAAATACTTTAAATGCTTGATTAATTTCTTTAATATCATGAACCCTTAGAATTTGAACTCCTTGAAGGTATGCTTGAATGCATGAGGATACAGTCCCACCAATCCTTTCTTTAGTATCATTTTCTCTTGAAATATCCTTAATAAATCTTTTTCTAGATAAGCCCAACATTACAGGAAGGCCTAATGAATGAAAAATAGAAATATTCTTTAAAAGAGTAATATTATGTTTCAAATTTTTTCCAAATCCGATACCTGGATCTAATATAATATTATTATGCTTAATACCTTTGTTTCTTAAGTATTTTAATTTATTTTCAAAGAAATCATAAATATCAAGCAATACATTGTTGTACGATGGTTTTAATTGCATATTTTTTGGTGTTCCTTTCATGTGATGAATAACAAAAGGTTTTTTCGTTTTTTTTAAATAACTTATAGTCTCAGGATCATAACTTAGTCCAGACACATCATTTATAAGATCTACTTTTATTTTGGAAGCTTTATCCATAACAAAACTTTTTCTTGTATCTAATGAAACAAAACTTTTTTTATTTTTTAAAATTTTTAAGATAAACTTTATTCTATCCCATTCTTTTCTAGGATTAATATCTTTTGCACCTGGTCTTGTAGACTCTCCACCAACGTCTATTATCTTTGCGCCATTTGATAATAAATTATTTACATGTTTTAACGCTAAATTTTTTTTATTATATTTACCACCATCTGAAAAACTATCTGGAGTTAAATTAACTATGCCCATCAAAATAGGGATATCGGATAAATTTATATTTTTAAAAATTTTCTTTTTTTTTATATTTTTTAAATCTCTATAAACTTTTTTTTTTAATTTAGTTGAAAGTTTACTAATATCTTTAATATTGATTATTTTATTTTTTTTTCTGCCAATGATTTCTAATTTATCAAAAGAAATATGATTGTAACCATTAAGAGGAATAGATTTTTTTTTTTTAATATATGTTTTTGATGTTGTTCCGTAATAAAAATTACACGCTCTAGTGTAATATTTATTCATTAATGCTTAGTGCACTATCTTTGGTTTTAGGCCCATTGAGCCAAGTGCTGAGCTTTGATCATCATCTTCAACTTTGAGATCTTCTTTATTCTTAGGATATATATTTTTATTTATTAAATCTTCAATTTCAGCACCTGTTAAAGTTTCATAAGTAAGTAAGGCTTTTGCTAGTTTATGCAGATCATCAATTTTTTCAGTCAATACTTTTCTTGCTCTCTCGTAACCCATATCAACAAATTTTCTAATTTCGCTATCAACTTTTCTAGCTGTTTCCTCAGACATATTTTGCTGTCTTGCAACAGACCTTCCTAAAAATACCTCTTCTTCATTTTCACCATAAGCAACTGGTCCCATCTCTTTACTAAGTCCAGCTCTCATAACCATAGCTCTTGCTCTTTTAGTAGCTTGTTCAATATCGCTTGCAGCTCCTGTAGTTACTTTGTCATCTCCAAAAATTATTTCTTCCGCAACTCTTCCACCCATTGCTATAGCCATTTGTGCATGAAGTTGTTCTCTTGTTTGAGAGACTTCATCTCTTTCAGGTAATTGCATAACCATTCCTAGAGCTCTTCCTCTTGGTATTATTGTTGCTTTATGTATAGGATAAGCAGCTTTTTCATTAATTGTTACAATTGCATGTCCAGCCTCATGATAAGCAGTTAATTTTTTCTCCTCTTCTGACATAACCATAGACCTTCTTTCAGATCCCATCATCACTTTATCCTTAGCCTCCTCAAATTCTTGATATGTAACAATCCTTTTATTTTTTCTTGCAGCTAACAATGCAGCCTCGTTTACAAGGTTTGCTAAATCTGCTCCAGAAAATCCTGGGGTTCCTCTAGCAACTGTTCTTAAATTAACATCAGGTGCCATTGATATTTTCTTTGCATGGACTTTTAAAATTTTTTCTCTCCCTATTAGATCTGGATTTGAAACAACAACTTGTCTATCAAATCTTCCTGGTCTTAAAAGAGCTGGATCTAATACATCTGGTCTATTAGTTGCAGCAATAATAATTACACCTTCATTAGTAT
>CACIGO010000020.1:0-15248 GCA_902586225.1 uncultured Pelagibacteraceae bacterium | reverse complement strand
TACGATTCCTTAATAAAAGATCTTGGTTTTAGAAAAAATATTCCAGCTGTTGGAGCTGCTATTAATTTAGAGAAAATATGAGTAATAACATTATAAAGATTGGAATTCCAAGCAAAGGTCGTTTACGATCTGGAGTATTAAATATTTTTAAAAAAAAGAATTTAAAAATTCTCTCTGAAAGAGGTGAGAGAGACTTATTTGGGTTCATCAAAGGAAAAAAAAATATAGTTATTAATTATCTGCATGCTAGAGAGATAATAGAACGTCTTGCAGATGGATCCTTAGATATTGGTTTTTCTGGATATGATTTATTAATGGAAAGCGAAATTAATATTCAAAAAAAGGTAATTGTTAAAAAAAAGTACGATTTTGGAGAAGCTACATTGGTAGTTGCAATTCCTGATGATTGGATAGATGTACAGACAATGCCAGATCTTGAAGAAATAGCTTTTGAATTTAAAGATAAAAAAAGAAATAGATTGCGTATAGCTACAAAATATCCAAATCTAACTACGGAGTTTATGTTCTCTAGGGGAGTAACACAATTTAAACTAGTGAAGAGTCTTGGTGCTACCGAGATATATCCATTTACTGGATCATCAGAAATTATAACCGATATAACTTCAACAGGAGCAACCTTAAAAGCCAATAAATTAAGGATATTAAAAGACGGAATAATTCTTAAATCCCAAGCGTGTTTAATGACTTCAAAAAAAAATAAAGAAGCGGAACTCTTAAAAGTGTTTTAAATAAACTTTAAATATTATCGAGTAAGTGTAACATACGAATCATGGATATAATTTTAATAATTATTTTAACTTCAATATTAATAGCGACTTTATCTATCCTCTATTTAAATATTAAACCAAATACAAAAAAAGAGGATGAAAACAAAGCTGATGAGATAGCCAATCTTAATGCTGAAATAATTAAATTAAAAGATAGTCTAAATACTACTATAAATACATCTTTAAGTTCGATGTCTTCATCTTTTAATAATCTTTCAACTGGTGTTACGAAAGATATGACAGCAGCTCTGACAAAAGTTGATGAGAAAGTTGCAGCTTTTAATTCCCAAGTTGAAAATTTAAATGAAAGTCAGAAAGGCATTAATAAAATTTTAGCTGGAGTAAAAAAATATGGAACTTTGGCGGAATTTAGCTTGGGTTCTTTGTTGAAAGATTTATTGCCAACATCGCAGTATTCATCTAACGTAAAGATGAAAGAAGATACAAGCGAAAATGTTGAATTTGCAATCAAACTTCAAGATGGTGTATTGGTTCCAGTGGATAGCCATTTTCCTGTGGAAAGATACAAGGCCATTCAAGATGCACACCAACAAGATGATAAGAAAGCTATGGCTGAAGCTAGAACAAAACTTGCAAGAGCTTTTAAAGAAAAGGCAAAAAGTGTTAACGAAAAATATATAGTTCCTCCAAAGACCGTTGACTTTGCAATTGTTTATGCTCCAACTGAAAGTTTATTTTTAGAGTTAGCTAACTACCAAGATCCCTCAACAAAAGAATTATTAACCCAAGAATTAATGAAGAAATATAAAGTAACTATTATGGGCCCGAACAATTTATCTGGTTATTTACAATCTCTGCATATGGGTTTTCAAAGTTTAAGAATTAAAAAACATGCGTCAGAAATATATGATCATCTAAAGAAAATAAGTACAAGATTTAATATGCATTTTAATAATGTTTTAGTTTTAAGAAAAAAATTAGAGGAAGCTATGTCAGTTGTCGATAGTTTTGGTAAAGATGCAAGAGCAATTAATAGAAGTATCGATTCTATAAAAAATCCAAATGATGATGATGATCCAGATCCAGACACACCATCACCAATAAGCAGCTACGGACAAGTTGAAAAAAGAAAAGTTTCATAAAAAATGAATGAAGTGGAGCAACAAATTTAATTACCCTAAATCTTCTAGATCTTTAGAAGATGGTTACAGAAAGTACTTATTGGGAGATAATAAGCTACCCAGTGTAACAACAATTTTAAGCGCAACAAAGTCTGAAGAGGAAAAAGCAGCACTAGCTAACTGGATCTCAAGAGTTGGTGTGAAAGAAAGTAACAAAATTAAAACAGAAGCCTCAAGTAGAGGAACTTCTATGCATACTTATATAGAAGAATTCTTAAGAGGAAGAATTAATGAAAGTTTTTTTGAAAGCAATGAACAATATAAAAATATGGCCAAAGAAATAATAGAAAAAGGTATCAATGGAAAATTAGAAGAGATATATGGCATGGAAGAAACTCTATATTATCCAGAACAGTACGCTGGAACGGCGGACCTTATTGGTGTCTATCAAGGAAAAAATGTAATTATTGATTTTAAGCAAGCCAATAAACCAAAAAAAACAGATTATATTCAGGATTATTTTTTGCAATTGGGAGCATACACTTTGGCTCATGATGTTGTTCATGGAACCAAGATGAAAGCAGGAATAATATTATTATGTACTAAAGATATTTTATTCCAAGAATTTAAAATTGAAGGAGCAGAATTAGAAATGTATCAAAATTTATTTTTAGGAAGGGTTAAAAAGTTTTACGAATTGAATAATATATCTTGACTTTATTTAACCTATCCATAAAAGAGTTATTAATACCTGAGCTAATCGTTTATATGCTAATGGTTAAGTCTTTAAAAAACTTTCCAAAAACCCATAAAATATTAGCTAATTTGAGGATAAAATTATGAATTTAGCAATTTGGGACATAGAATCATCGAGTGCAAGTACAGACTTTGGTAGCATTATTGAAATTGGTGGAGTTTTAGTTGATGAGAACTTTAAAGAGAAAGACAGATTTAATCTAAGATGCAGTTTACCTGAAGGAGAAATCTTTCAGGCCATGGCACTTATTGTAAATAAAACATCTATAAAGCAATTAACTCAAACTAACCTTTCTCATTATCAAATGTTAGCAGAAGTTGAAAAAATATTTAAAAAATGGAGCCCAGCTGTGTTTCTTGGTTGGTCTAATATTGGATTTGATGATGAAATGATAAGAAAAGAATTTTTTAAAGGGATTAGATATCCATATCTTACAAATGCTGCTCCTAATAAAAGACATGATGGTATTAATATTGCTCGTGCAGCTTATGCAATAGATCCTTCAATTTTAGAAGTAGAATTTAATGAAAAAAATAATGCAGTATTCAAATTAGAGTCCTTAGCTAGAATGCAAGGTATTGATTCAACGGACGCTCATAGCGCATTAAGTGATAGTATAATGACTGCTAAAGTTTTAAACATTGTCAAAAAAAAACAACCAGAGACTTGGGAATCTTTTTTCAAAACTGCAAATAAATCTGATACTGAAACCATAATTAAGAAAGGGGAAATTATTACTTTAAATGAATATTATTATGGTAAATCTAGACTTCATCTAGTTGCACCTCTTCATCAAAAATATTGTATGCATCCAATATATGCTGGTTGGTATTATGCTTTCGACTTGAGGATCGATATTGAGCCTTTATTAAATTTATCAATAAATGAACTTAAAGTTGAAATGAAAAAGTCCCCTAAGTTCTTAAGAACTATTAGATCTAATAAGGCCCCAATTATTGTTGATGCAAAATACGGCATGATGGCAGAACCTTATAGTGCCATGGATAAGTCTTTAATTAATAAACGGGCAGATATTGTTAAAAATAATGAAAAATTTTCTCAAAATATACTTCATGCATTAAGAGAAGTAGCTGACGAAAAAGAACAGTCTAAAACACAAGAAGATATATATGCTGAAGAAAGTATTTATACTAAATTTACATCAAACAAAGATACTGCCTTATTTCCTGCTTGGCATGCAGCATCATGGAAAGATAAACTTAAATTATTAGATAAATTTGATGATGATCGTTTAGTAGGTTTTGGAAAAAAAATCATATATCAAGAGGCACCCGAAATTCTACCCGAGAGCATGCTTAAAACAATAAAAAGAGAAATTGCAAAGCGAATTTTGAGTGAAAAGAAAGAAAAATGGTGGACAATTCCAACACTCTACACAGAAATTGATACTCTGAGAGAAAAATATACTAATGAGAATGATAACGAAAAGCTATCACTGCTAGACGAGTTTAATGAATATGCAATGTCAATACAGAAAAAGTATGAAAATGTTTAATGTGGATAATATTAACTTTTTTCTTTTAACTATTGATAAAAAAATTTTTATTTATATATAAAGCTAATGGCAACATTAAAAGTTACAGACGAAAAGTTTGAAGAACAAGTTTTAAAAAATGAGAAACCAGTTTTAGTAGATTTTTGGGCTGAATGGTGTGGACCTTGTAAAATGGTTGGACCAATCTTAGAGGAAATTTCAGAGGAAATGGCAAATGATATTGTCATTGCAAAACATGACATAGACTCAGAACCCAACATGCCTACTAAGTATGGTGTTCGAGGAATTCCTACAATGCTTTTATTCAAAGGTGGCGAATTAAAAGCAACTAAAGTTGGAGCTACACCAAAGAGCGATATTGTTGCTTTTATAAAAGAAAATATTTAATTTAAATTAAGTAGCTCACCAGCAAGATATAAAGACCCAGTAATCATTATCAAATCACCTTTCTCTAGATTTAGAGAATTAAGGGCTTCTTCAATAGATTTTTTGTAATTAATGTTGTGATATTTATTAAATTTTTCTTTTAAATCTATTCCTTTGATAGCATTCGGTTGGTTGGGAATATCTATTGTTGTTATGGAGGATATATTATTAAAATTGCTTAAATATTCCTCATGATCTTTATTAGACATCATTCCGAGAATTAAATGTTTTTTACAATCAAAAGTGTTCAAATATTCATTAAGAGCTTTTGCACCCAAAGGATTATGAGAGCCATCTATATATATTCTATTGTCTTTACAAATATTTTTAAGTTTTCCAGATTTTATTTCTTGTAGTCTTGCAATACTTTTTATCTTAGTAATACCCTTTTTAATATTTTCATCTTTTACTCCTAGTTGTAAATTTCTTACTGTAGCAATAGCAGTTGCACAATTATCAATTTGAAAATTACCTAAAAGATTTGGTTTTGGTAATTTTAAACCACCATATTCATCTTCATAATAAATAAAACCATTCTCGTTTAATGAATAATTAAATTGATCTTTATAAACGATTTTTTTTGATTGATTATTATTTATTGTTTTTTTTATTAAGTTTAAGGTTTCATCTGAGCTTTGTTTGCTAACTACAATAGTAGAATTTAGCAGTGATGAGGTCTTTTCATAAACAATTTTTTCAATATTTTGCTCATTTTTTGGTAACCAATCTAAATGATCTAATCCAATTGAAGTAACAATACTTGATAAATTATTATCAATAATATTTGTTGCATCAAATCTATGAAATAAACCGCTTTCTATGATATTTATTTTGTCTTTAAATTTACTCGCATGATAAAAATATGCTGCAGTTAAAATTTCGAAGTAAGTTATTTGTTGTCCATTATTAACATTTTCAACTTCTATTAATAATTTAGATAAGTTATCGTCAGATATTTCTTCGTCATTAAAAATAAATCTCTCATTAATTTTTTTAATATGTGGGCTTGTATAAATATTACAATTTATATTAGTATTTTTTAAAATTGACCTTACTGCTTGTATTGTTGAATATTTACCATTTGTACCAACAACTGATATATATTTTAATTTTTTTTGTGGATCGCCTAATTTTTTACAAAGATTCTTAACTCTATCTAGACTAAGATCAATTTCTTTAGGATGCAGCTTTTGCAAGCGGTTCAATATTGTCTGAAGTTTCATTTATTTGCTTTTCATTTACCGCGTTATCTTTTTTTAACAATATTGATAATAGTAAGCTTATTTCAGTTTTTAAATCTTTTCGTTCAACTATTCTGTCGACAAATCCATGCTTTTCGACGAACTCAGATGTTTGAAAGTCTGAACTAAGTTCTTCTTTAACTGTTGCTTGTATAACTCTTTTTCCCGCAAAGGCTATTAAACACCCAGGTTCAGCAAAATGAATGTCACCTAACATCGCAAAAGATGCAGTAATTCCACCAGCTGTTGGATCTGTAAAACAAACTAAATAAGGAAGATTATTTTTTTTAAGTTCATTAATAGCAAGGGTAGTTCTTGTCATATTTGCAAGCGCAATAGGAGACTCAAACATTCTTTGTCCACCTCCGCACGGAAAGAAAACAAATGGTGTCTGATTATCAATAGCGTGTTGAACACCATAAATTATGGCTTCACCTTCTGCAGCTCCAACAGAACCACCAATAAACTCAAAATTGATCGCTCCAGCTGTTACTTCGATTCCATTAATTCTTCCTTTAGCAATCATTACTGCTGAATTTTGGTTAGTTTTCTCTCGTGCAGATTTTAATCTATCTTTATAAGATTTTGTATCTACCCATCCAAGAGGATCTTCTGCAGGAATTGGCGTATCAAGTATATCGTAAGTATTTCTTCCAAATATTATATCAAATCTTTGCCGACAATTTATTCTATGATGTTTTCCACACGAGTTGCAAACCCATAAATTTTCTTTAAGATCTTTTTTTAATATTGGGCCTTTGCAACAACTTGTCCAGTCTGAGTTTGCTATATCCTCTTTTGATGGTCTTTTTTTTAAAACTCTTTTAATTTTTTCACCAAAATTTAAGGCTTTTGTAATCCAGTTCATAGAATTTTACTTTTTAATTTTTTTACTAGCTTACTTACATTTGTGACAGGATTTTGTCTATGCTTTAAACTCTTGCTAATTTCCTTACAAATAGCACTTCCAACAACTAATCCATCTGCAGATTTGAGTTTGCCAATTGTTTTTTCAGTGATTCCAAAACCAATAACAATTTCTTTTTTTGGGTCGATTTTTTTTATTTTGTAATAATTTTTTAATATATCATTAGGTGAAACTTTTAGTTTACCACCTGTTGTGCTCAACATTGAAATAAAATAATTCATAGGATGAGAGTCTCTTATAATTTTTTTAAGCCTTTTTGTTGTTGTCGTTGGTGATAAGAGCTGAATAAAATAAATAGATTTTTTTTTACATTTCTTAGCAAAATCATTATTTTCTGGCCAAGGCAAATCTACAACTATTAATCCATTTACACCTGAAGATTTACATTTATTTAAAAACTTATTTTCTCCATATTGAAAAATCATATTAAAATATCCCATCAATATAATTGGCTTATTTTTATTTGATTTTTTAAAGTCTTTTACGATTTTAAAAATATCATTCATTTTAATCCCATTTTTAATCGCTCTATATGCACTTGTTTGGATTTGACTACCGTCTGCTACTGGAGTGTTATGCGGCACCCCTAATTCTAAAATATCGGCATCTTTTGAAATTGATTTTAATATATCTAATGATTGTTTTTTTGAACTATCTCCTGCAACAGTATAGGTTAATAGAGCAGCTCTATTTTCTTGTTTTGCTTTTTTAAAAGCAAGACTAATTGGGTTCAACATATTTTTTTCCCAATCTTTTTTTTAAAATTTCTCGATCTTTATAAGCATCACCACAACTATTAACTACTACTATTGTATCTTTTTTTAGTTTTTTTGCTTCTTTAATTGCAACTGAAAAGGCATGACTTGGTTCAAGAGAAGGTCTTAACTTTTCAAACTTAGTTACGATTTTATAAGCACTTAAAGCATCTTCATCACTTGCTGCAGTATATCTTGCTCTTTTCGTATCTTTTAAGAAACAGTGAAGTGGAGATATTCCAGGATAATCAAGTCCAGCAGAAATTGACTCGGTTTCTTCTATCTGTCCATCTGAGTTTTGATTAACATATTGAGCTGCACCATGAAGAATTCCAATTTTTGAACCATAAGTTAAAGGTGCTGCATGTTTTTTACTTTTTGCTGGTCCTCCAGCCTCTACACCAATAAATTCGCATTGTTTTTTGTCATAATCCATAAATTCATTCCAAAAACCAAAACTTGAACTTCCACCACCAACACAATTATAAAGTTTTAGTTTTTTTGGCATTGCCCCAAACTCATCAATTAATTGAATTTTTAGCTCTCTTGAAATTTGACTAGTGCTCCATCCACAAATACGAACAAAGACAGCAGGGCCTACTGTGCTTCCAACACACATTGCTGTCGTATCACAATTAGCGACCCAGTATCTCATACATTCAGAAACAGCATCAACAAGTGTTTGACTTCCTGAGTACACAGGTATTACTTCAGCATTATTGTTTTTCATAGCTTTTACATTTGGCTGTTGTCTTGCAATATCTTTTGCACCCATGAAAATTTTACATTTTAACCCAAATTTTTTAGCAGCCATACTCAACATTTTACCTGCATAGCCAGCACCAGTATCCCCAATTATAAATTTTTTACCAGATCGTTTGGCAAGTAGACAATGAACTGTAGCATTATATATTTTATGCGCCCCTCCATTTGCATCTGATACAACTTTAGACCAAATTTGAGCACCACCCACATGATTTGTTAGATTTTCTAATTTTATAAAACGAGTAGGAGCACCAACCCAATTTTTAAAATATTTATCTCTTTCAGCTATGAATCTTTTGTCATTTTTTAATTTATTGAATAGAATTTCTAGATCCTCTATCGGTTTTTTCAATGTTTCAGGAACATAGTTACCTCCAAACTTTCCACCCCAAAAACCGAGTTTATTCACCTGATCGATTAGTGGAATTTTTTTTTTAATTTTCATATTTTTGCAAACAAATTTAATAATTTATTAATTTTATCTATATCTTTTTTTCCATTATTGTCTTCTAGTGATCCACTCAGGTCTATAATGAAATCTTTATTTTTAAAATTAGAAATATCCTCTATTTGTATGTTGCCTGCAATCATTTTATTTAATTCATTTGGCACAATATCTAGCAGGTTATGATCAAAACTTTCAGATTTATGATATCCTTTTGAATCAAATAAAATTATATCTGATATCTCTGAATAATTTTTATATTTAATTACGTCAGCTTTTCTAGAAATTGTAAGAGCAGTTATTATTTTCATACCGTATTTAATTTTAATTTCTTTTGTTCTTCCTGGATCTACATCATAGAGTTGATAGTAATCGAAATTTAAATTCTTTATTTTTTCTAAAATTTCATCGGTTGGATCTACAAGAACTGAAATAAATTTTACATCTCTTTTATCGACATTAAGTAGCTTTTTTAGCTTTTCATGTTCTACAAACCTTTTACTTTTTGTATAATTAGTTATAAAGCCAATAAAATTTGGTGGATAAGGGTGGTTTAAAATATAGCTTAATGTTTCGGGATCTGAGACCCCACAAATTTTTATACCTTTTTTCATTTATCTAAATGATCAATTAATTTTTGAATATTATTTTTAATGTTACCTTTGGTAATATCTCTACCTATTACTAGCCAGTCAGCACCGTTTTTGTAAGCTTCATAAGGTGTTAAAACTCTTTTTTGATCATCTTTTTTAGAATTAAATCTTATACCAGGAGTTATAATCTCTTTTTTAAATACTTTTTTTACTATTTTAACTTCTTGAGCACTACATACAATAGCATCTAATTTTGCTTTAGTTGCCATTCTTGCTTGATGAAGAACTAATTTTTTTATATTCTTATTAAATCCAATCTCTTTAATAGCTTTATTGTCTAATGAAGTTAAAACAGTTACACCAATAAGTTTAGTTTTGCCTGCAGCTTTTTTTGCTTCCCTAAGAGCTTTAAATCCTGCATTAATGTGAATAGTTATATAATTAAATTTTAAATCACTTACTGCTTTTATTGCGGAAGCACATGTATTTGGAATGTCAGAAAATTTAAAATCTCCAAATGTAATTTGTTTTTTCAAGTTCTGGATAAATTTTCTACCATTTTTAGAATTTAAAAACTCTAGTCCAAATTTATAACCAATTTTTAATTTATTAGATTTTGAATTTTTTAATATGTTGTTAATTTTCTTTATACTGGTTGTATCACAAGCTATAAAGATCTTATTTTTCATTATTTATTATCTGCAACCACTTCTTTGATGATTTAAAGAGAATTGAATATTTTTCTTTTACATAAACCTTTGTATTAGTACGAGGGTTTCTTGCTATCCTCCCTTTGTGAAACCGTGGTTCTAAAGAAAATATATCTCTTAATTCTACTCTTTCATGTCTTTTTAAAGAATTTTTAATTTCTGCAATTATGATTTCAACAAATTTTGTTAAATCTCTTTTTATAAAATTTGGATAGTTGTTTGAAAGTTTATTTATAATTTCCGATTTTCTAGTAGACAATTATTTACTCGTCATCTTTATTGTTTTTTTTGTCTCCCAACTTCTCAGATAATGATGAAAAAGGAAGGTTCTTTCCACTTAATGGACTTGAAAATTTTGTAACCGCCTCCTTATTTTGTAATTCTTCTAACAATTTTATGCTTAAGCTAACTTTTCTTTTTTCTATGTTTAATTCAGATATAGCTGCATCTATTCTTTCTCCCCCAACAAACCTAGATGGTCTTGCATCCGATGAATTCAGTGCAATATTTGTTTTTTTAATTAAAAAATCTAGTTCACAGTTTTCTGGCCTTACTAACAAACCTTTATTGTCTGAAGAAACTACTTGAACTGTAATAACATCGTTTACCTTTTTACCAACAAACCAATCAAAAGGATCAGTTCCCAGCTGCTTTAATCCAACCCGAATCTTTTGTTCATCTTTCTTAATTTCTAAAATTTTTACGTTTAATTTATCACCTTTTTTATATTTTTTTAATTCATCCTCTGGTTTTCCTAAATAACTCAAGTCATTAGCATGCAAAAATCCATCGATCTCAAATTCACCAAGTTTAACATACAATGCATACTCATTTGCGTTTGATACAACACCACTTATTTCACTTCCTTCGGGAAACTTATTCATAAATAATTGATAAGGATTTTCCAATGTCAGCTTGTGAGAAATTGCTATACGTCTCTTCTCTTTATCTATTTCTGTTATCACGCAATCAATCATATCACCTATTTTAAATAATTTTTTTGGAGTAACATTTTTTTTCGTCCAACTCATTTCGCTGCTGTGAAGCAGTGTACTTAAACCTGGCTCTAGAGAGCAGAAACAACCATAGTCTGTGATTTTATCAACTTTTACTTTATATTTACTTCCAATTTCATAATTTGATATATGTTCAAATGGATCTGGAGATAATTGTTTGATCGAACAACCAATTTGAAGCTTTTCTTTATCTATTGATATTACTTTTAGATCATGTTTTTCCCCTACACTAAATATCTCATCAGGATGATTGACTCTAGAATAAGAAATCTCTTGTAGATGTACCAAAACATCTATTTCATTATTTACTTCAAAGAAACATCCAAAAGATGAGTACCCTTTAACCACAGCATCTTTAATAATATCTCCAACTTTGAATTTTTCTATAATTTTAGCTTTGTCCTCTCTTTTATTTGATGAAACTATTTGTCTTCTAGATACGCAAGCATTACCTCTTAGCTTGTCTAATTTAATTATAGCAAACTTCTGCTCGACTCCAATAAGATGATCAATATTTTTTAAAGGTTTGTCGCTTATTTGAGATCCTGGACAAAACATTAAAGAGCCTGTTTCGATATGTTCAACTATAACCCCACCTTTACATTTTGTTGTAATTTTTCCAATTATTGACTGATTGTCTTCATAGGCTTTTTCAAGTTTATACCACCCCTTTATTTTTTGAGCTTTAATTGCAGAAACTATTACCTCACCGTTTTTGTCTTCAATTTTTTCCAATAATACTGGAATATTCTCACCCACTTTTATTTTATCTCTTAATCCTATCATTTTTAATTCATTTATATCCACAATCGGTTCACTTTTTAGACCTGGAATGAATATAAAAACAAATTTTTCAGTAATTTTTGTTATCTTGCCCTCTATAATCTTTCCTTCTTCGATTTTATTTTTTGATAACTGATTATTTAATAATTTTTCAAACTGTTGTGTTTCTGGTGAGTTAATATCTTTATATATTTCCATGTTTTTTTCGTACAGCGTTACTAACTAAGTTGATAAGTTTTGCCTCCATTTGACTTTTACTTAATTTAGTGGTGTCGACTAATACAGCATTTTTAGGCATAATCAAGGGACTTATTTTTCTTTTAATATCCTCTTTATCCCTTTGAATTAAGGCCTTTTCAACTTGCTTTAAAGTAACCTTTTTATCTATAATACGAAATTCTTTTAGTCTTCTTCTTGCCTTTTTATTTGTAGAACAAGTAAAAAAAATTTTAAGATCTGCATTTGGCATAATTTTTGAGCCTATGTCTCTTCCTTCAATTATAACTAACCTAGATTTTTTGATAAAATTTTCCTGAAATTTTTTTAAAGCTTTACGAACAAAGGGTTCTTTTGCAATCTTGGAAGATAATTTTGTTACTTCATGATCATAAAGTTTTTTATTTTTTAACTTCTTTAAAGTAATAGTTTTGGCCACACTATTTATAAATTTTGTATTATATAAATTTTTATTTTTCATCACTTGTAAAGCACAATATCTATAAAGCTTTCCACTCGAAAGAAATTTCATATTAAATTTTTTTGCAATTAATTCACATCCTGTTGTTTTTCCTGAAGCACTACTTCCATCAGCTGCAATTTTAAATTCAATTTTTTTATTAATTTTAATCAATTTATTTTTGCTCCTAATTTTTTTAATAACTTAAGAAATATCGGGAAAGAGGTGTTTATAGAATCTTTATCATCTATTTTCCATTTTCCTCCAAATGTTAACGCAGCGATACAAGACATCATAAAAACTCTATGGTCTTTACTAAAATTTTTTATGAAATATTTGCCATTAAGTTTTAAATTTGGATTTCCATAAATTTTTATATTGTCCGATTTTCTTGAATAATTAATTCCAATTTGATTCAGAAATTTTAAGGCAATTTCTAATCTTGGACTTTCTTTTTTGTTCAATTCAGATAAGTTTCTGAATTTTGATATCCCCTTAGCTTTTGCAGCAACAAGAAAAATAACTAAAAATTCATCAATTGCAGAGCTATTAAGATTTTTTGGACAATTGATACTTTTGAGATTGCTTCTACTTTTAACTATTATATCTGCAATGTTTTCACCATTATAAAATCTTTTATTTTTTAAATATATATTTGCATTCATCCTGTTAAGAATTTTTATTATGCCAATTCTTGAACTATTAACGTTTATATTTCTTAGTATTATTTTTGAGTTTTTTGATAACAATGTTAGAACAATAAAAAAGGCCCCAGAACTTATATCTCCCGGAACTATATAATTGAAACCACTGAAATTAGATGGGCCCGTAACTTCGATTAAGTCATATTGTTTTTTTTTTCTAAATTTTATTGGTATTTTAAGAAATTCAAAAATTAATTCTGTATGATTTCTTGACTTTTTTGCTTTTATTATTGTGGTACCGGGGGTCTTGATTGCTCCCAGCATAATCGAACTTTTACATTGTGCGCTCCCCAATTTTTCAAAATATTTTATTGGTCTTAAAAAATCAGATCCAACAATTTCTACAGGTAAACTTTTTTTATTTGAAATTATTTTAGCTCCAAATAATTTTAATGGTTCAGTCACTCTTGAGAAATCTCTTTTTGATAGACTTTTATCTCCTATAATTTTAATTTTTTTCTTTGAATTAATCAAAAGACCCAATATGAGTCTAGCAAGCGTACCAGAATTACCTGCATTAATTGTAATATTTTTATTTGTTTTGTATCCATTTATTCCGTAACCATAGATTTCATAATAATTTTTTTTTTTTTTAAATTGTATTCCAAGCTTTTTAATTGAATTTAAAGCACTGATAACATCTTCAGACTCAAGCAAATTATATATTCTTGATCTGCCAATAGCCTGTGAAGCCATTAAAACGCACCTTATAGAGATACTTTTATCTCCACTCACTTCTATCTGTCCATTAAAAGGTTTAATAGAACTGCTTATCTTAATATGGTTTTTCATAGATGAATTAATTTATATTAAATTCATCTCCAAAATATTGTGTTTTTGCCTCTTTATCACTTATTACTTCATCTGGACTTCCAGATGCAATAATTTTTCCATTAGATAAAATTATAGCTCTGTCAACACAATTCAAAAGATCTCTTGCCTGATGATCGCAAATAACTACTGATATTTCTTCAGTTGATTGTAAGTTTAGAATTATTTCCTGAAGCATTTTAATTGTTAATATATCAAGCGCCGCAAAAGGTTCATCTAATAATAATATTTTTGGATCATTTACAAGAGCCATTGCAATAACCAACTTCTTTTTCTGACCACCAGAAAGATGTTTGGCTTTAATATTTAATAATGCTTCAAATTCAAATTGTGAAATAAGCTTATTAATTTTTTGTTCCCTTAAGCCCTTCTCTTTAATATGAATTTCTGCGACTAATTTGAGGTTATCATGCGTACTCAAATCATGAATTAATCCACCATATTGAGGCACTAAACCTAGTTTAAATTTTGTAAATCTTTCATTAATCGGAAAGTTGGTGACATTTATTCCATCAATAACTATTTCACCATAATTTGCATTTTTCAAACCAGTTATCAAATTAAATATAGTTGATTTACCAACACCATTTGGCCCCAACATCCCAAGTATTTCTTGTCTTTTTATTTTTAAATTTAAATTATTTAAAATTTGTCTTTTGTTATAAAATACAGAAGCATTCTTGATTTCTACTATAGTTTCATCGATATTGAATTTTTCAATCTTAAATTTTTTAATTAGGGCCATTAATTAGTAATTATTTTAATTTTATCTTGTGAATTAATCTCGATATCTTTTGTTAAAATATTCAATCTAACCACCTGCGCTTTCATTACAGAATTGTCATCTTTAATTTCAACATTATTGTAAGCAATTGCATAGTTTGTTTTTATCTCTAAATCAAGATTGTCACAAGTTATTACCTTATTATCATATTTTATAATAACATTGCTATAAAATTTAGAATTTTGATTATCATAATTATATTCTGCAAAATCTGAAGTTATATATATTTCTGATCTTTTTGATGAGGATATAATTCCGTCAACTTCTTTTAAATCTAGAATATCAGAATTTTTGAAGTTCGTTTTTCCATATTTTGCTAAAATTTTAAAAATATCACCGTCTTTATTAGAAGTAATATATTCTATTTCTTTTGTAAGATTTTTAACTTTATCAGTTTCAGTTTCATTTAAACTTGCATCTTTATTTTCAAATTTTCCATTTTTATTTT
>CACIGO010000019.1:0-16628 GCA_902586225.1 uncultured Pelagibacteraceae bacterium | reverse complement strand
TAAAAGGTCTAGCATTATAAGTATTGGCTGTATTTTTGATAAAATTTTTAAACACTGGCATTGCAGTTTTTGAACCAGTCTCAAATTTACCAAGACTTCTAGGATTATCGTAACCTATGTAAACACCCACAACCAGGTTTGATGTGTATCCTATAAACCAAGTGTCAGTATTTTTGTTGGTTGTTCCAGTCTTTCCGGCTAATTCAAGATTTAAGTCTTTCAAACCTTTTCCTGTTCCTCTCTCTATAACTCCTTTTAACATTGAAGTTATTTGATATGCGGTTTGAGGTGAAAAAATTTGTTGATACTTACTTTTGATTATAGGAATGTGTTTTCCTTCATAAGAAATTAAGTCACAATTTTCACAATATCTTTTTTCATTATTAAATATTGTCTTTCCTTCGCTATCTTGAATTCTATCAATTAAAATTGGATTAACTAATTTCCCACCATTTAAAAATGAACAATATGCACTTGTGATTTTTAACAGAGTGGTCTCTGCTGAACCTAAGGATACAGACATTAGTTCGTCAGGATTTTCATAAATATTTAATTTTTTTGAAAAATTTACAATTTTATCTATTCCAAGTTCTTGTGCTATTCTGACTGTCATCAAATTTCTTGATTTCTCAATACCAGTTCTTAATGTTGATGGTCCATAAAATTTTTTTCCATAATTTTCTGGTTTCCACATTTTTAAATCATTACCTTGATCCAAAACAATTGGAGCATCTAAAACTAACGTATTTGGCAAAAAATTGTTTTCTAACGCAAGTGCATATATAAATGGTTTAAAAGCAGATCCAGGTTGACGCTTTGCCTGTGAAGCTCTATTGAATTCACTTTTTTTAAAACTGAAACCTCCAGATAGCGCCAGAACTCTTCCACTATAAGGATCCATTACCACTATTCCACCATTTACTTTAGGAAATTGTTTTAATGTATAGTTTCCTTCAGATATTTCCTTTACATATATTATATCATTTTTTTTAAATAAAGATTTAAATTCTTTCCGTGTCCAGTCTACATCATTAAAATTTATAATACCTTTTTTATTATTTTGTGTTTCAATAACTGTCTCAAATTTATCTATTCTTTTAACAATCGCCAATTCCCATCCTAATGATTTTTCTAAATAAAATTTTGAGAGATCCTTTTTCCAGTTTTTATATTTTTTATTTGTTAATGCACCTCTCCAGCCTTTTCTTTTATCAAATTCTTGAAGACCTTTTCTTAATGATTGTGTTGCGATTTTTTGTAAATTTAAATCTAGAGGAGTTTTAATATTAAAACCTTGCTTATATACTTTATCAAAACCATAAATATCAATCACCTCTTTTCTTACATCTTCTACATAATACCTTGAGTCCTCTAAATAAATTTTTTTTCTTTTTTTTAATTTAATTTGAGTTTCTGTTAATTTAGAGTATTCAACTTTATCAATAAATCTGTTATCGAGCATATTCTTTAAAACCAAATTTCTTCTAAATTTTGCCAATTCAGGATTTTTATATGGATTATATTTACTTGGAGCTTTAGGGAGAGCAGCTAATAAGGCAGCTTCAGCATAATTAAGTTCACTAATAGGTTTGTCAAAATATCTTAAGCTTGCTGATGCAATTCCATAACTTCCTTCGCCTAAATATATTTGATTTAAATAAAGCTCTAATATTCTTTTTTTTGAAAGTACACGCTCTATCCTGAAAGCCAATATTGCTTCTTTTATTTTTCTATCAATACTAACTTCATTAGACAAAAGAAAATTTTTAGCAACTTGTTGTGTAATTGTTGAGGCTCCCTCAAGTCTTTTTGAATAAATAATGTTAAAAATGTTATTTTTTATTGCTCTAACAACACCCTTTGCATCAACTCCAGGATGGTCAAAAAAGTTTTTGTCTTCTGCGGATAAAAAAGCATTAATTACTGTTTGAGATATAGCTGTGTATGGTACGAATATTCTTTTTTCAGATGAAAAATCACTAACCAATACTCCATTTCCAGAATATAGCTTGCTAGATACTGGAGGTTTATAACTTTTTAGATATTTGTAGTCTGGCAATTTATTAGAATATGTCCAAAGTACAGATATAATTAGCACTAAAATTAAAGTTGATGAGAGTAATCCAAATATTATTAGTCTTTTAAAAATTCTTTGCATTTTGGTTTAAATATTCTATGAATTTGTTATTGTTAAGGCACAGAATTTATTAAATTAATATATGAAAAAATCTTTAAAATTATGTCTAAAAATTTATACATTGATGCATCGCATCCAAATGAGACTAGAGTCGTTCTTAAAAACAATAATCATATTGAAGATTATGAGTATGAAAGCTTAAATAATACTTTAATTAAGAACAATATATATCTAGGAAAAGTAAGCAGAATAGAGCCTTCTCTACAAGCAGCATTTGTTGACTTTGGGAGAGAAAGACATGGTTTTTTATCCTTTAATGATATTCAGTCAGATTACTATCAATTGCCACTAAGTGATTTAGAAAAGATTAAAGAGGAAGAAGAAAAAGTTAGAGAAGAGCTATCTAAAGAAAGTGAAAATATTGAAGATAAAATTCTTGAGGGTAAAGAGCAAATAAAAATTGATGATCCTGTTGAAAAAAAGGAAGATGATGAAAAAGAAAAATTAAGTACCCAAAAAAAGTTTCCATCTAAAAGATATAAAATTCAAGAAGTTATAAAGCCAAATCAGGTAATTTTGGTACAAGTTTTAAAAGATGAAAGAGGGTTAAAGGGAGCTGCATTAAGTACATTTATATCAATTGCAGGTAAATATATAGTTTTAATGCCGAACACAGCTAAAGGTGGAGGAATTTCCAGAAAAATTTTTAATCCAGGGGAAAGAAAAAAAATAAGAAATATTTTAAATGAAATAACAATTCCAAAAGAAATGGGAATTATTGTTAGAACTGCAGGATCTAATAAAACAAAAAATGAAATAGATAATGATTTAAAAAATTTAATTAAAGTTTGGGATCAAATCAAGGAAAATGCTTTAAATTCTATTGCGCCATCACTTATTCATCAAGAAAGCGATATCATCAAAAGATGTATTAGAGATATGTACGATGATGATACACAAAATATATATGTTGAGGGTAATGAGGGATATCAGAAAACAAAAAATTACTTAAAAATGATGATGCCAAACCAAATTAAAAAAGTAAAAAAATATAGAGATAAAGTACCATTATTTTATAAAGAAAATATTGAAAAAAAATTATTTGAAATTTTTGAGACAGAGGTAAAATTAACATCTGGTGGATATTTGGTAATTAATCCAACAGAAGCTCTGGTATCTATTGATGTAAACTCAGGGAAATCTATAAAGCAAAAAAATGTTGAAAATACAGCTTTTGACACAAATATTGAGGCAGCAGAGGAAATAGCTCGACAAATAAAAATTAGAGATCTGTCAGGTCTAATAATAATTGATTTCATAGATATGTTGAATTTTAATAATAGAAGACAGGTAGAAAGAAGATTAAAAGAAAAATGTAGAAATGATAGGGCTAGAATTCAAATTGGAAGAATAAGTAATTTTGGGCTACTTGAAATGTCAAGACAACGGTTGAGAGAAAGTAATGTTAAATGGCATATGAAACTAACAGATGAAACATTCGTTTTAAAAATTCTTAAATTAATAGAAATTAAATCACTAGAGCATAACGCTAAATTAGTAGAGTTAAGTGTAAACGATAAAATTGAAAGGCATATATTAGATAATTATCAAGAAGTAGTTAAATATTTTGAAAAAAAACATAAAGCAAAAATTAATCTAAATAATGATAATAATTTAAATTTAGAAGACTATATAATTGAATTCAAATCTAAGACAAAAAAAGTTTTAGATAAGATTGAAAAAGTAGAAAATCTTGAGTTAATAAAGAAAGAAATTAAAAACGAAGATAACAATAAAAAAAATAAAGACAGAAAGATATTTAAAAAAAGAAAATTTAGAAAGAAATTCTATAAAAAGAAAACTAAATAATACCCTTGTTGGTTGTTGATGCTGATCCAAATAAATTTGGACTAATTCTTCCAGATAAAAAAGATTTTCTACCAGAGATAACTGCTAATTTCATTGCTTCAGCCATTTGAATGGGGTTTTTTGCTTTTGCAATTGCAGTATTTATTAATACTCCATCACATCCTAATTCCATTGCAATACTGGCATCTGAAGCTTGTCCTAAACCTGCATCAATTATTAAGGGTAATTTAGTTTGTTTTCTTATAATTTTTATATTTACTTTATTTTGTATTCCTAAGCCTGAGCCAATCGGAGCAGCAAGTGGCATAATAGCAACCGCTCCAGCACTTTCTAATCTCTTGGCCATTAAAGGATCATCGTTACAATAAACCATCACTTGAAACCCCTCTTTTGTTAACAATTCGGTTGATCTCAGTGTTTCAATCATTTCAGGAAAAAGATTTCTTTTATCTCCTAGCACTTCTAATTTCACTAGTTTCCAACCGCCTATTTCTCTTGCTAATCTTAAAGTTCTAATTGCATCTTCTGCCGTAAAGCATCCAGCAGTATTTGGTAAATATGTTATTTTTTTTGGATCAATATAATCCATTAATCTCGCTTTATTTTTATTTGAAATGTTAACTCTTCTTACTGCTACTGTTACTATTTCTGCGCCTGAACTTTTTATTGCTTTTGCACACTCATTAAAACTTTTATATTTTCCAGTCCCTACAATTAAGCGAGATTTAAATTTTTTATTTGCTATCTTTAATTTTTTATCAATCATTATCCCCCACCAATAAAATGAACTATTTCTATTTTATCTCCTCTTTTTAATTGAATCTTAGAAATTTTTTTTTTATCTATTATTTTTTTGTTTAATTCTATAGCAATTTTGTTTAACGGTATTTTTAATTTTGCAATTAAACTCTTTAATGAAAATTTAGGAATAACCTGCATTTGTTTACCATTTACAATTATTTTTATTTTATTTTTAATATTCATATATTATAAAGAATTTGTGAGTAAAATATTAATCATTAATGGTCCCAATCTTAATCTAATAGGTGAAAGAGAACAATCACAATATGGTAGCAAAGATTATAAATTCCTAAAAGATATTTGTGAGAAAAAATCTAAAGAATTAAATTTAACTCTTGAAATGAAACAATCAAATGTTGAAGGAGAAATTGTAGATATTATTCAAAGTGCCAGAAACGAATTCGATGGAATTATAATTAATGCGGGTGGATATAGCCACACATCAGTTGCAATTAGAGATGCACTAGATATATTTAAAGGCAAGATAATTGAACTTCATATATCAAATATATATAAAAGAGAGGAATTTCGTCATAAATCTATAATAAGTGGTGTTGTTACAGGAATAATTTGTGGATTAGGAATAAATGGATATATTTTAGCCATAAATTCTATGCATGAGATGTTAAATGAAAATAAATAAAAATATAATCAAGGAGCTTACAGAATATTTAAATGAATTTAATCTCACAGAGATAGAATACACTGAAAAAGATATAAAAGTTAAAGTATCAAAATCTTCTGGATCAAATTTAGCATCAATTAAAGAAATAAAATCAGAAATAAAAACAGAAAATATTAAAATAGATAATGTTAGTGGGACGGAAGTTCCATCGCCTATTATAGGAACAGCTTATTTAGCACCAGAGCCAGGTGGGAAAAAATTTGTAGAAGTCGGTAAAAAAATTAACAAAGGTGATACAATAATGATTGTTGAAGCTATGAAAACAATGAATCACGTACCATCTCCAATAGCAGGTACTGTAAAAAAAATTTGCGTCGAAGATGGTCAACCTGTTGAATATGGACATACGATCGCAATAATTGAGTAATAATGTTCAAAAAAATTCTTGTTGCAAATAGAGGTGAGATAGCTGTTAGAGTTATAAGAGCCTGTAAAGAATGGGGCATACAAACAGTCGCCATTCATTCTGATGTTGATAGAAATAGTATGCACGTTAGATTAGCTGACGAAAGTATATGTGTAGGTCCACACCAAGCAGCAAATAGTTATTTAAACATTCCTGCCATAATGTCAGCTATTGAATTGACAAATTCTGAAGCTGTTCATCCTGGATATGGTTTTTTATCTGAAAATTATGAATTTGCAAAAATTCTTGAACAAAACAAAATTAAATTTATTGGTCCATCGTCTTCATTAATTAAAATGATGGGTGATAAAATTGAAGCAAAAAAAATTGCAAAAAAATATGGTCTTCCAGTAATTGAAGGATCTGAGGGGGGTGTATCTGATTTTGATGAAGCAAAAAAAATATGTAAAGAAATTGGGTATCCAGTACTGATAAAAGCAGCTGGTGGTGGTGGTGGAAAAGGTATGAAAGTTGTTACAAAAGAAGATGAGTTTGAAAACTTATTTTTGACTGCAAAAACTGAGGCAAAAAAATTTTTTGGTAATGATGAGGTATATATTGAAAAATTTTTTCAAAATCCAAGACATATCGAAGTTCAAGTATTATCTGGTAAAAATAGAACTGTACATCTTCATGAAAGAGATTGTTCTATACAAAGAAGACATCAAAAACTAATTGAAGAAACTCCCAGTCCTTTACTAAATGATGAGATAAGAAAGGATCTTTTTGAAAAAACTGTCAAAATGGTAAGTCAAATTGGATATGAAGGGGCCGGTACAGTAGAATTTATTTTTGAAGATGGAAAATTTTATTTTTTAGAAATGAATACAAGAATACAGGTTGAACATCCGGTAACAGAAGTAGTAACAGGAATTGATTTAATAAAAGAACAGATCTGGATTGCGTATGATGGCAATACTGCATTAAGACAGGAAGATATTAAGCCAAGAGGTCATGCAATTGAATGTAGAATAAATGCTGAAGACGTGTCAAAAAACTTTCAACCTTCACCAGGAGAAATTACCATGTGTCATCAACCATCAGGTTTTAGAACAAGGGTGGATGGAGCTATATTTCAAGGCTACAAAGTAACTCCATATTATGACAGCATGATTTGCAAAGTAATATGTCATGGAAGGAATAGAACTGAAGCAATTCAAAGAATGCGAAGATCCCTTGATGAATTTGTTATAGAGGGCATTGAAACAACGATAGATTTACATAAAATACTTTTAAATCACAAAAAATTTTTAGATTCAGATTTTAATGTGAGTTGGCTTGATAAAGAAAAATTACTCTAAGAATAACATTTTTTTAACCAAATATCATACACAGGGTGATCAAAAGGTCTAATTGATGGAGACGAGGCGAATGTCCAATCATTAAAAATGAACACCTTGTTGTCATCTTTGTTTACTGTATCTCTTACTTGCATGTATGCTGTGACTTCCGGATCATCATCAAATTTTGAATTATTACATTTAAGAATGTTTATAGATAGATTTTTAAATTTATATTCCTTTCCAACCTCAATCTCTATAATGTCACTCTGAGAGTTTACTTTGTCTAATATTGTTAAAACAGCATAATTTTCTGTTCGTGTATTATTTTCACTTAAAGAATTGATCATTAACAAATAATAAGAAAAAAAAACAAGTATAAAAACTTTAACTTTTCCAAGAAGTATATTTTTTATTTGAAGCATTTTTACTTTTGTTTTTTTTTGGATGATAGGAATTTTCTGTTCCTGTTTGATTTGGCATATGCTCTTTTTGCCAACTATATTTGTCTAATTCGTGACTGTTTTCAATTTTATTTCCTGTATGATGCATCCAAGAATACCATTCGCTTGGTATTTTTGATGCTTCAACTTCTCCGTGGTAAATAACCCATCTTTTTCCTGACTTGCTCTCATAATATTTGTTACCTGAATTATCTTCGCCAACTAATTTTCCAAATAAAATTGTATTTAGTCTTGTGCCAAAAGTTTGTTTGTTCCACCAAGTAAAAATTTCTTTAATCATTTTATTCAAATTAATTTCAATTTATAATTGTAAATTTACAATTAGACTATAATCGAAAAATGTATATATATAAATCTTATCAAGATTCAATTTACAAATAGGATTAAAATGGCAAAATACTTAGTAGAAACATATTATACGTGTAACTTTAAAGTATCTCATTATTTAGATGATATAAACGAGGAAAATCTTAACAATTTAGAGAAAAATGACGATGGAAAATTCGAAATTATTGATGTCAAATTAGATAATAGAAAAACAAAAAACCTTCAAGATACTAAAAGTAGTAAAGTCGAAATTGTTTCACAACCAATTAGTAATAAAGATATTAAAAGTAGTAGTAAATCAAAACTAATTGATGAGAATTTTAAAAATAATATAACTGAAAATATAGGTAAAAGATTTAGTATGCCTGATAGAAGAAAAGGTTATATTCAAAAGGCTTCAATAGGTGATCATAAAGTGTATTTGCATACTGGTGAATATGAAGATGGTAAAATAGGAGAAATTTTTATCGATACCAGTAAAGAAGGTGAGTTAGTAAAAGCTCTTATGAATAATTTTGCGATAGCAATATCATTGGGTCTTCAATATGGAGTTCCATTAGATGAATTTGTAAATGCATATTTAGATACAAAATTTGAACCTTCTGGTAAAGTTTATGGAAATGATCGAATAATGAGTGCAAGTTCAATATTAGATTATATTTTTAGAGAACTAGCGATATCCTATTTAAATAGAGAAGATTTAGCTCACACCCCATCTATAGCTGGCAATTCTGACACAAGTGAAAGTCAGGAAAGTGAAGATCAGAATCAATTAATCAAACTTGTAAAAGATATTACAAGCAAAGGATTTGTTAGAAACGATTATAAAAAGAAACTGGTGGACTTATCAGATATAAGAATAAATCTTAAAGGAAAAAAATAGTTATTTTTTTCTTTTTGAAATATTAAGTTCTTTTAGTTGATTTTCGTCCACTTCAGAGGGCGCATTCATCATTAAATCTTGGGCATTTTGATTCATTGGAAACATAGTTACCTCTCTAATATTTTTTTCTTCTGCTAATAACATAACGATTCTATCTATTCCAGGAGCAATACCTCCATGGGGAGGTGCTCCATAGCTTAAAGCATTAATCATACCACTAAATTTTTCATCCACTGCTTCCTTGGAGTAGCCAGCGATTTCAAATAATTTATACATTAAATCTGGTTTGTGGTTTCTGATTGCTCCAGAAGATAATTCAATGCCGTTGCAAACAATATCATATTGAAAAGCTTTTAATTTTAGGGGTTCTGAAAGATCTAAGTTATCAGTATCACCTTGAGGCATAGAAAATGGGTTATGACTAAATTCAATTTTTTTTGTATTTTCATCCATTTCAAACATTGGATAATCAACTACCCAACAAAATGAAAAAATATTTTCGTCAATTAAATTTAATTCGTTTGCTATTTTATTTCTTGCATTGCTTAATAATTTCTCAACTTCAGGTTTATTTCCACAAGACATAAATATAGTGTCGCCTATTTCAGCATTCATTTTTGTCATTATCTCTTTTAGGGACTGCTCAGAAAAAAATTTTCCCACAGGTCCTTTAGCACTCAATTTGTCTGAATTTTCTATGGAAAAATATGCAAGACCTGAAGATCCCTCATCTTTTGCCCATTTATCAATTCCGTCAAAAAAACTTCTTGGTTTTTCAGATGTATTTTTTGTAACTATTCCCCTAACTATCGACCCTTTACTTACTAATTTTTTAAATATTTCAAAGTTAACATCATCTCTTTTAAAAATTTCAGTAATATCTGCTATTTCCAAAGGATTTCTCAAATCTGGTTTGTCAGAACCGTATTTAAGCATAGCCTTATCAAAAGGAATTCTGGGAAATTTTTCATGGAGTAACTTTTTAGAGGAAAATTTTTTGAACAAATTTACAAATAACTCCTCAACTATTTTGAATACATCCTCTTGTTCTACAAAAGACATTTCTAAATCAAGTTGATAAAACTCACCTGGACTTCTGTCCGCTCTTGCATCCTCGTCTCTAAAACAGGGTGCAATTTGAAAATATTTATCAAAACCAGATACCATGATTAATTGTTTAAATTGTTGTGGCGCTTGAGGTAAAGCGTAAAATTTACCAGGATTTAGTCTACTTGGTACTAAAAAGTCTCTAGCACCTTCTGGGCTAGATGAAGTTAATATAGGTGTTTGATATTCTAGAAAACCATATTTTTG
The DNA here is from genome assembly GCA_902586225.1 of uncultured Pelagibacteraceae bacterium. GTDB lineage: Bacteria > Pseudomonadota > Alphaproteobacteria > Pelagibacterales > Pelagibacteraceae > Pelagibacter. Next base: position 6,462 of record CACIGO010000019.1, on the reverse strand, counting down.
CATTTCAGATCTAATAAATGAAATAATTTTAGATCTTAAAATAATATTATTATGAATTTTATTTCTCCTTAAATCTAAAAATCTGTACTTTAATCTAATTTCTTCGGAGTATTCTTGATCTGAAAAAATAGGTAGTGGCAATTCCTTAGTTCTTGCAAGTATTTCGAATTTTTCAATTCCAATCTCAATTTCTCCAGTATTTAAATTTTTGTTAATTGTATCTTTTTCTCTAACTAAAACTTTACCTTCAACTTGTAGTACAGTTTCTAATGGAAGTTTTTCTATTTCTTTGAAAATTTTTTTACCCTCGTCAATTACACACTGAGTTAATCCATAGTGATCTCTTAAATCTAAAAATAATAGATTTCCATGATCTCTTTTCTTATTTATCCAGCCTGATAACTTTATTGTTTGATCTTTGTTTTTTAAAGTTAGCTCTCCACAAGTGTGTGTTCTATATTTATTCAATTTATTATCTCTTTTATTATTTTAAAGTTAATAGATTTTTTTTTCTTTAAACTCAATTCATCAATCTTATATATAAATTCATGCATTTTGCTATATGATCTAGAAATTCTTTTTATAATATAATCTATAATTTTGTTATCTAACTTAATTTGCCTATCAGAGAAATTTTTTAAAATTATTGCGTAAATCAATTCATCGTCTGGTTGCTCTATTTTAGCTATTATGCAATTCTTTAATCTTGATAATAAATCTGGAAGTGTAAATTTCATTGTATCTATTGGTTTTTTTGAAGAGATCAATAAATATTTATTGTCTTGTTCAACTAAGTTAAATAACGAATAAAGAAGTTTTTCGTCAAAACTTTCATCTAAGTCTTCAATTATTATAGTGTTTGAAAGTTTAATTTTTTTTAAAGTCCTATCGTCGATATTCTTGCTATATAAATACAACGCATTACTTTTTTTTTTAAATATATTTGATAGATGCGTTTTACCAGAATATTTATCTCCAGTTAAATTAACAATTTTTTTTTCCCATTTAGGCCAGGCTTCTATGATATTTTTTGCAAAATAATTGCTTTTTGACACATAATAATCATTTTCATCAAAACTTTCAGCAATTCCAAAGTCTAAGAGTTTTTGATCTAATTCCCTCATTCTATATACCAGACATCACTGGATGAATTTATATTTATATCATTTAATTTTAAAGTATTTAGAAATTTTTCAGGATTATTATTATAAATTATTTTATATATAATTTCTTTACTATTCATTTTTTCTATTTCATATTCATATACAAAATCAGATTGATTTAATATATTTTCTAATTTGTCAGATTTTATGAAATTACTGTTTTTTATTGAAATTTTTACAGGTATTGTAATTGAAGTATTGATTTTATTAATTAACTTCCACTTATCTTCGTATAAATTTTTTAAATTTAAAATAATTTGATCTAATGTTTTACTATCTTCATAATTGATATTATTATGTTTTAAATTAAATTTGAAGTTTGAATTTGAAAAACTAATTTTGGAAAATATTTGTAAATTTTTTTTATTTTTATAAAATATTACTACGAAAATATTTTCGAAGTTATACTTATTTGTGATCTCAGATAAATCATTGTTTTCAATATTATTTTTTATTCTTTGAAAAAAACGAAAATTTTCAATATTTTCATCTGGTAAATTATAATTTAATAAAAAATAATTTTTATTAATATTGTTCCAATTGTTATAAAAATAATTTTGATCAAAAAACTTAATCTCATTACTCTGTGTATCAATTAAAATTGGTATAAAAAGAACATTTGTATCTTTTGGAACAGAAGAAATAACATTTTTTTCTCTAATAAATGATAATAATTTTTTTTTATCAAACTTAACCTCAAAATCTACTTCATAATTGTTGTTTACAAATTTTTCATTTGTTATGGAAAAATTGTCAATCAATGAACTAATTTTATTGTTTGGTATATCTTTAAATAATTTTTTATCTTTACTTTCTACAATTTTAAAAATTAACGTTTTAAATCCTTTTTCAAAACCCTTATTTATTACTTTATCTTTATTAAAATTTATGTCGTATTGTTCTTTAATTTTAATATTTTTAACTATGTAATTATCTGCAAGAACTGTAGCTGTGGAAAACTTGATAAAAACTAAAATGAAAAGTAAAAAAAAAAAGTATAAGTAAATATTAATTTTATTTTTGATTAAAAACATAATTTAAACATGAGATCGAAAAATTTTACATATGAGAAAAGTGGTGTAAGCATAAAAAAAGCAGATAAATTTATTAAATTTATATCCTCAAGTACAAAAAAATCAAAAAAAAGTGGTCATTTTGAGAATATTGGGGGATTTGGAGCACTTACAAAACTGCCAAGAAATTTGAAGAATCCATATCTTGTAACTAGTACAGATGGAGTCGGTACAAAAATTGAAGTTGCAAATCAACTGGGTAAATTTGATACAATTGGGGTAGATCTTGTGGCTATGTGTGTAAATGACATTATAGTTCAAGGAGCAAAACCTTTGCTTTTTTTAGATTATATATCAGTTGAAAAAATTGACACTAAAAAACTAAAAAGTTTAATTAGTGGAATTATTAAAGGCTGTAAATTAGCAGACTGTGAATTAGTTGGTGGAGAAACTGCAGAAATGCCTGGAACATATTCAAAAGGAAAGTTTGATATTGCAGGATTTTCTTTAGGCCTAGTAGATAAAGATAAAATATTATTAAATAAAATAAAAGAAAAAGATTTAGTGCTAGCAATACCTTCTAGTGGTCTACACTCAAATGGATATTCCTTAGTAAGACATATTATAAAAAAAAAGAAAATTAATTTAAAAAAAAATTCATTTTTAAAAAAAGAATTGTTGGTACCAACAAAAATATATGTAATGCATGTATTAGAATTAATTAAAAAGAAGTATTTGAATGCTTGTGCAAATATTACAGGGGGTGGCTTAAATGATAATATTAAAAGAATAATACCAGATAATTATTGTGCTGAAATAAATTTAGAAAAAATAAAAACATTAAAAATATTTAGATGGATAAAAAGTCAAGGAGTTAGCGATCAAGAAATGTTAAAAACTTTTAATTGTGGTGTGGGTTTTTGTTTAATAGTAAAGCGTTCAAACTACAAAAAAATAATAAGATTTTTTCCAAGAAAATTTAAACCATATGTTATTGGAAAAATCACAAAAAATTCAGAAAAAGTAAAGTTGAGTGGAAAAGTCATCTGGTAAAAAAAATACCGCAGTATTAATAAGTGGTAGAGGCAGCAATCTAAGATCATTAATAAAATATTCAAAAACAAAAAAATCTTTAATTAGAATTGTACTGGTCGTCTCTGATAATTTTAGTGCAAAAGGATTAAATTATGCAAATAAATCCAATATCAAGAATATCGTTATTAAATATTCTAATAGAAATAGTTTTGAAGATCGTTTGTTTAAATTATTAAGAAGATATAGTGTTGATTTGATTTGTTTAGCTGGTTTTATGAAAATACTCTCAGGTAAATTTATAAAAAAATTAAATAAAACTATACTAAATATTCACCCCTCTCTTCTGCCTAAGTATAAAGGACTAAATACACATATTAGGGCAATTCAAAATAAAGATAAATACTCTGGAGCTACAGTTCATATTGTAAATGATAAATTAGATTCTGGTAAAATTATATTACAAAAAAAAGTAAAAATTCTAAAATCGGATAGTGAAAAAAGTTTAGAAAAAAAAGTTTTAAAAATTGAGCATAAAATATACCCAAAAGCAATTAATAAGTTATTATCTAGTGACTAAAAAAAAAATCTAATTCAATCTTAGCATTTTCAGGACTGTCAGAACCATGAACTGAGTTTTTATCTATTGAAATACCATATTTTTTCCTCAAAGTGCCCTCCTCAGCATCAACAGGATTTGTTGCTCCCATTAACTTCCTATTTTCCGCAACTGCATTTTCTCGTTGTAAAGTCATGACAATAATAGGACCTGATGATAAGTAGGTGCATAAATCGTTATAAAATGGTTTGGATTCATGTACTTTATAAAATCTTTCAGCTTCCTCTTTAGATATATGAATTTTTTTTTCTTTTATTATTTCAAATCCTTTATTTGTAAATTCCTGCTTAATTTGATCTTGTAGATTTCTTTCAACTGCATCTGGTTTAATTATCGATAGAGTTTGTTCAATATTACTCATAATTATCCTCAATTAATTTATTTAACAATCTAACTCCATAACCAGTGGCACCACCAGAGTTAAGTGCTCCTCCATATTTTGAAAATGCCATACCAGCAATATCTAAATGGGCCCAAGGAGTTTTATTTATTATGAACCTCTGTAAAAATTGTGCTGCTGTAGTTGAGCCTGCTCCGCCTACATAATTAATATTTTGCATGTCTGCATTTTTAGAATTTATTAATTTGTCAAAGTTTTCGCTTAAAGGCATTCTCCAAAGTTTTTCTTCAACACTTTCACCTGCATCAATTAGTTGTTTAGATAATTTATCATTGTTTGAAAATAGACCTGCATACTCTGAGCCAAGTGAAACAATTATAGCTCCAGTTAATGTTGCTAAATCAATAATAAATTGAGGCTTAAATTTTTCTTCTGTAAATGTTAAAGCATCTGCTAAAACTAGTCTTCCTTCAGCATCAGTATTTAAAACTTCAATTGTTTTTCCACTATAAGATTTAACAATATCACCAGGTCTTTGAGCATTTCCACTTACCATATTTTCTACAAGCCCAACCACTCCAACAGCATTAATTTTTGATTTTCTTAACGCAAGAGTTTTCATTAAACCAACAACAGTAGCTGATCCTGCCATATCATAGGTCATATCTTCCATAAATTTTGCAGGTTTTAAAGAATAACCTCCAGTATCAAAGCACACACCTTTTCCAACAAATCCTAAGGGTTTAGATTTACTTTTTGTGCCTCTCCATTCAATAGTTACTAAGTATGAGCCTCTGACACTTCCTTGGCCTACACCCAATAAAGCATTCATACCCATTTTTTTCAATTTTTTTTTATCATATACGGTAACTTTTAATCCAAATTTTCTTAATTTGATTATACGTCTTGCATATTCATCTGGATGTAGAACATTTCCTGGCTCCGACACAAGGTCTCTAGTAAGAAAAATACCTTCCAAAAGTGAATTTAATTTGTTTCTCAGCAAATTTGTTTTTTTTGATTTATGCCCAACCACATATAGGTTTGTTGTTAAGTTTTTTGATTTATCAGTTTTATAAACATTAAATTCATATGATTTAAGTTGCGCACCATGTAAAAACTTCTCTAATTGTATATTGGTAATTTTAGATAAATTTGTTTCAAAAAAAGATTTTTCAATTTTATTATTCTTTAGAAAAAGGAATAAATTGGATCCAAGTTTTTCATAATCTAAAGAAGTTTTAGACTTAGTACAATTTACAAAAACATATATTTTATCATTTATATTTTGAATCAGAAATTTTCTCTCTAAAAATAACTTATTAGAAAATATAGATTTATTTAAAGATTTAATGATTTTGTTTTGAGTGGTTTTATTATTTAATAAAATAATCTCATTATCTTTGGCTACTTTTGGTACTTTAGTTACAAAATCTAATTTTAGCTTCATTTTTTTGAAATATTTAATAGATAATGTTGTATATTTATTAAATTTATAATTTCAATGAATAAATTAATATTTCGTAAATTATCTTTGGATATTATCTCGTTTTTTTTACTTTCATCAATAGCAATCACATCTATTGTATGGGTAATTCAAGGAGTAAATCTTCTAGATATAGTATCTGAGCAAGGTCATGGTTTAAAAGTATATTTTTTTTATACATTTTTAAATCTACCAAAAATATTTAGTAAATTGCTAGTTTTTACATATTTTTTAACGTTGTTTATAGTGCTCACAAGATATGAAGAAAGTAATGAGATACTAGTATTCTGGACAAATGGCATTAATAAAATTACTTTTATTAATTTCATAGGTAAATTATCTCTTCTTTTTGTGATCATTCAGTTAGCATTAACACTTGTAATTGTTCCATATAGTCAAAATTTAAAGCAAGAATACTTAAAAAATTCAACCATAGAATTTTTTCCACAATTAATTAAAGAAAAAAGATTTTCTAATTTATCAAAAAATCTTACAATTTTTGTTGAAGAGAATAAGAGAAATGGATTTCTTGAGGGAATCTACATAAAAGAAAAAATAGATGCAAACGAGAGCAAAATAATCATCGCAAGCAAAGGAAAGCTTATAAAAAATAAAAATGATGAAGCATTTAATTTTAAATTATTTGATGGAAACATAACTAACATCAAAAATAAGGAAAACGTAAATATAAAATTTGAAGAAAGTATTTACGACATATCTAAAATTAACTCAAAAACAAGGCAAGTCAGTAAGCTAAATGAAACTAAAAGCTCTTACTTATTTGTTTGTTTAAAGAAATTTATTAATTA
>CACIGO010000018.1:0-17258 GCA_902586225.1 uncultured Pelagibacteraceae bacterium | reverse complement strand
CAGAGCAATTGTAGGAGTTCCAAGTGAACTTAGTACAGCAATCAATTTAGCAAGAGAGAACAATCCAGATATAATGATTGCTAAAATAGAATTAAATCAGTCCGAAATGGATATTGCAATTGCTGAAAGTGACTTAAAACCTAGCGCATCTTTATCTTTAGAAAGATCATATGCTGAGGATTTTAGTTCAACCTATGACCAAAGAGAAAAGGATACACTTAAAGCAACAATTAGCTGGCCATTTTATTCAGGTGGAAGTAAACGTGCAAAAATAAACAAAAATACAAATCTAAAAACTAGAAAAATTTTATTATTTGAGGATGCAGTAAAAACAACTGAAAAAAATGTTGGAAGTGCTTGGTCAAATCTTGAAGCATCTAAAAGTTTTTTAAATTCTGTAAGATCTCAAGTTAGAGCAGCAAAAATTGCTAACGAAGGAATAGCTGCAGAGTATGAAAGAGGTTCAAGAACAACGCTAGATGTTATTCAATCAAACTCTTTGTTGTTGGCTGCAAAAATTTCCTTAGCAGAATCTGAGCGAAATAATCTTATCGCCCAATATAATGTTCTAAAAGCTATTGGTTTATTGAATAGCGAATACCTAAAACTTAAGTAATTTAACGATTTTAAGCTATTTTGAGAAATATATTGCCAATGAGAACAAAATGTGTACATTTAAATCCATGATTCGAGTGTTAAAAAAAGCAAAAAAAGAGGCAAAAAATGACTAAAAATAACCTAAAAGTGGTGAAAACCGCAAAAGATAAAGAATTGGAAAACAAAGAAAAAAATAAAGCATTAGACGCAGCAATCAGCCAAATTACAGATAGCTTCGGAAAAGGCTCAGTAATGAAACTTGGTGAGCAAAAAGCTATGGATGTTGAGTCTATCTCAACTGGATCTTTAAGCTTAGATCTTGCTTTAGGAATTGGTGGATTACCAAAAGGAAGAATTATTGAAATTTATGGACCAGAGTCTTCAGGAAAAACTACATTAGCATTACAAGTAGTTGCAGAAGCACAGAAGGCAGGCGGAATTTGTGGTTTTGTTGATGCAGAACACGCTTTAGATCCAGTGTATGCAAAGAAATTAGGTGTAAATACTGAAGAGTTGCTAATTTCTCAACCAGACACAGGTGAACAAGCTTTAGAAATTACTGATACATTAATTAAATCTGGCTCAATGTCAGTTCTTGTTGTGGACTCTGTAGCTGCATTAACGCCGAGAGCTGAAATTGAAGGCGATATGGGTGATACTCATGTTGGTTTGCAAGCTAGATTGATGTCTCAAGCATTGAGAAAATTAACAGGCTCAATTTCACGAACTAATACAATGGTTATTTTCATTAACCAAATTAGAATGAAAATTGGTGTTATGTTTGGAAGCCCAGAAACAACATCGGGTGGAAATTCTTTAAAATTCTACTCATCAGTCAGAATGGACATTAGAAGAATTGGAGCAATCAAAGATAAAGATAATATTGTTGGTAACACAACAAGAGTTAAAGTTGTGAAAAACAAAGTTGCTCCACCATTTAAAGTTGTTGAGTTTGACTTAATGTATGGAAAAGGAATTAGTAAAGTAGGGGAACTAATAGACCTAGGTGCCAAAGCAGATATCGTAGAGAAATCTGGAGCTTGGTACGCTTACAAAGGTGAAAAAATTGGTCAAGGTAGAGAAAATGCGAAACTTTACCTTGAACAAAATCCTAAAGCCGCTGCTGAAATTGAAATGGCAATCAGAGAAAAGGCTGGTGTGATCTCAAAGAAAATTGAGGGAAATCCACTAAGCGAAGAAAAAGTAGAGGCTCAAAAAACAGAGGAAGAAGTTCCTACTAAAAAAAATTAGCAGATAACTTTTAGTTATTAAAAAGGCGCTCGAATGGGCGCCTTTTTTCCCTTCAGAGGTGTAGACATCAATAGAAAAAGCTGTATTTTAACAAAATATGGCAAAAACATTAAACGAGATCAGATCAACTTTTTTAAATTATTTCGAAAAAAATGATCATAAGATAGTTGAGTCTAGCAATTTGGTTCCAAATAATGATCCAACATTAATGTTTGCAAATTCTGGTATGGTCCAGTTTAAAAATGTTTTTACCGGATTAGAAAAAAGAGATTATCAAAGAGCTACTACTTCTCAAAAATGTGTAAGAGCAGGAGGCAAACACAACGATCTAGAAAATGTTGGTTACACTCCAAGACATCACACGTTTTTTGAAATGCTAGGAAATTTCTCTTTTGGAGATTATTTCAAAGAAAGGGGAATTGAACTTGCTTGGAATTTAATTACTAAAGATTTTGGATTAAATAAAGATAGATTATATGTAACGGTTTTTCATGAAGATGATGAAGCGTTCAATTTTTGGAAGAAAATAGCGGGTTTTAGCAACGATAGAATTATTAGGATAGCTACTTCAGATAACTTTTGGTCAATGGGCGAAACGGGCCCTTGCGGACCTTGTTCAGAGATATTTTATGATCATGGGGATCATTTAAAAGGTGGTTTACCCGGAACCAAAGATGAGGATGGCGATAGATATATTGAGATATGGAATTTAGTCTTCATGCAATTTGAGCAAGTTTCAAAAGATAAAAGAATTAGTCTTCCAAAACCTTCTGTAGATACTGGGATGGGTTTAGAAAGAATTGCAGCATTACTTCAGGGCACACATGATAATTACGAAACAGATCATTTTAAAAAATTAATTAGTTCGATTTCTGAATTTACAAAAGTAAAACAAGATGAAAATAATTTATCAAGCTTTAGAGTTATTGCAGATCACTTAAGAGCTAGCTCATTTCTTCTTGCAGAAGGAGTATTACCTTCAAATGAAGGTAGAGGTTATGTCCTTAGAAGAATAATGAGAAGAGGAATGAGACATTCTCATTTGTTAGGCTCTAAAGAACCAGTCTTCAATAAAATATTTGATACATTGAAAGATGAGATGAAAGGAAACTATCCTGAATTGGAAAGATCGGAAACTTTAATTAAAGAAACGTTAAAAATGGAAGAAGAAAAATTTTTAGTATTACTTGATAGAGGAATTAAAATTTTGAATGACGAAATTTCAAAAATAAAAAAAGTTTTACCAGGTGAAGTAGCGTTTAAATTATATGATACTTATGGTTTCCCGTTAGACTTAACAGAAGATATTTTAAAAAATAAATCTTTGACTGTTGATCAAAATAAATTTGATGAGCTAATGAAAAAGAGTAAAGAGCTTGCAAAACAAAATTGGAAAGGTTCTGGAGATGCCTCTGAAGAAGAAATCTGGTTTGGTATAAAAGATAAAATAGGACCTACAGAGTTTCTTGGGTATGAGTTTAACCAATCAGAAGGAGTGGTGTTATCGATAATTAAAAATAATAAAGAAGCACAAAATATTTCAAATGGTGAGGAAGGAATAATTATTACTAATCAAACACCTTTTTACGGGGAATCTGGTGGACAAGTTGGAGATCAAGGAACAATAGTATCTGGTAATTCAGTATTTGAGGTTACAGATACTCAAAAAAAACTTGGAGATCTGTTTATACATCATGGAATTATAAAATCTGGTGAGATTAAGATTAAAGATGTTGTAGAAATGAAAATAGATATTGAAAGACGTAACAATCTTAAGGCATATCATTCTGCAACCCATTTATTACATGAGTCTTTGAGAAGAACATTGGGAAAACACGTTATGCAAAAAGGATCTTTAGTTGCGCCTGATAGACTAAGATTTGATTTTAGTCATATGAAACCAATTACAGAGGATGAATTAACAATTATCGATAAATTAGTTAATGAATACGTACAAAACAAAACTGATGTAACTACAAGAATTATGACGCCAAAAGCGGCCATTGAAAAAGGTGCTTTAGCTTTTTTTGGTGAAAAATACGGAGAAGAAGTGAGAGTAGTTTCTATGGGAGCAGAAAATAACTCATATTTTTCAACAGAATTATGTGGTGGAACACATGTAAAAAATACAGGAGATATTGGAAAATTTAAAACTATTAGCCAATCCTCAATAGCTGCTGGAGTGAGAAGGGTTGAAGCTTTAAGGGACAAACAACTCGAAATATTCTTAAAAAATAAGGAAAAAATGTCAAACCTTTCTGCACAAAAGGATGAAGACAGTATTAAAGAGGTATCTGCTCAAATTATTAAATTAGGCGGAAAACCAAATCTAGAAAATAAAGATACGAAAGGATTAATTAAAGACCTCAATAAACAACTAGAACAATTAAATGTTCAATCAGTTTTAGCTGATAAAACAAAAAACCTAATTAAAGATGAAAATATAAATGGTACTCAAGTTAGATTACAAAAAGTTCAAGATTTATCTCCAAAAGACCTAAGAAAACTTGTTGATGCAGGTAAAAAAGAGTTGGGTGAAGGAATAGTAGTAGTATTTGCAAATAAGGATGAGAAAGTTGGTCTTGCTGTAGGTGTAACAGAAAATTTAACAAATAAATACGATGCAGTTAAATTTGCAAAACTAGGATCTGAAATTATTGGCGGAAAGGGCGGCGGAGGTCGTAAAGACTTTGCACAGGCTGGAGGCCAAGAATCAAATAAAATCGACGAAGCATTAGAAAAACTAAAAACCTTAATTTAATTTTTTTTTTAAACTTCCATCAATTACATCTAAAAATTGGTTAGTTGTTAAATATTTTGTAGAAGGACCAATAAGTATTGCCAAATCTTTGGTCATTGATCCTGATTCAACTGACTCAACACATACTTCTTCAAGTGTTTTGGCAAATTTAATTAATTCATCATTACTATCTAACTTTCCTCTGTGCGCCAAACCTCTTGTCCACGCAAATATAGATGCAATTGGATTGGTTGATGTTTCTTTACCTTGCTGATGCATTCTAAAATGTCGAGTAACAGTTCCATGAGCTGCTTCTGCTTCCATTGTTCTGCCATCAGGTGCTAATAAAACACTTGTCATTAAACCTAAAGAACCATAACCTTGAGCAACCGTGTCTGACTGAACATCACCATCATAATTTTTACAAGCCCAGATATATTTACCATGCCACTTCATTGCACAAGCAACCATATCATCGATTAGCCTATGTTCATAAGTTATGTTATTTTTTTCAAATTCTGATTTAAAATCTTTTTCAAAAACATTTTGAAATATATCTTTAAATCTACCATCATATTTTTTTAGTATAGTATTCTTAGTTGATAAATATACTGGCCATTTTTTAATTAGACCGTAATTGAAACATGACCTTGCAAAGTCCTCAATTGATTTATCTAAATTATACATTGAAAGAGCAATACCAGGTCCCGGGAAGTCAAATACTTCATATTTTTTTTCATCACTTCCATCTTCCGATGTCCACTTAACTTCTAATTTACCTTTTCCTGGAACTAAAAAATCTGTAGCTCTATATTGATCACCGAAAGCATGCCTTCCGATAATTAATGGATCCGTCCAAGATGGGACAAGTTTAGGAATATTTTTACAAATTATTGGTTCTCTAAATACTGTTCCTCCAATAATATTTCTTATTGTTCCATTTGGTGATCTCCACATTTTCTTTAATTTAAATTCTTCAACTCTGGCCTCGTCAGGAGTAATAGTTGCGCATTTGATGCCTACTCCATTTTTCTTAATTGCATTAGCACAGTCGATAGTAATTTTGTCATCTGTATCATCCCTGCTTTTCATTCCTAGATCGTAATATTCAATGCCTAAATCTAAATAAGGTAGAATTAATTTGTTTTTGATGAATTCCCAAATTACTCTTGTCATTTCATCGCCATCTAACTCGACAATGGGATTTTTTACCTTAATTTTGCTCATTTTTTGATGTATCTTAATAATTGAATTTATACTTTTTATATACATATTAATCCAGAATTATCAATTGAACGATTATGATAGACAAAATTTTTCCAAAGATTCATAACGAAGGCTATAAATTTATAGTAATTTTCGTAGTAGCAACGATCATTCTATATTTCATTCATGGTTTTTTAGGTTTCATAGGTTTGGTCTTAAGTATTTGGTGTTATTATTTTTTTAGAGATCCAGAGAGAATTCCAATAAATGATGAGAACTATTTAACAAGTCCTGCTGACGGATTGGTTTTACAAGTTTTAGATACAAACGGACCAAAAGAATTGGGCCTTGAAAATAAAAAATTTAAGAAAGTAAGTATATTTATGAATGTATTTGACTGTCATGTGAATAGATCTCCATGTTCAGGAAAAATTGAAGAAATTTTATATAAACCAGGAAAATTTATTAATGCATCTCTTGATAAAGCTAGCGAAGACAATGAAAGAAATTATTATAAAATTAAAAATTCTCATGGAGAAGACATAATTGTAGTCCAAATAGCAGGACTGGTTGCACGGAGAATAGTAACAGATACCTCAGTTGAAGAAAATGTCGATCAAGGATCTAGAATAGGGATGATTAGATTCGGAAGTAGAGCAGATTTATATTTTGAAAACTATGAACCATTAGTAAAAGTTAATCAAAGAGCAGTTGCTGGAGAAACATTGATAGCTAAAAGATAAATGGAAAATCCAAAAAAGAACATAAGATTGGTTTCAAATAAAAATTCAAGAGTTATTTTGCCAAATATTATGACGCTGGTTGGTGTGTGTATTGGCTTAACTTCAATTAAATTTGCATTTGATGGAAGATTTGAATTATCAGTTATCGCAGTTTTAATTGCTGCAATCATTGATGGTTTAGATGGAAGAATTGCCAGATTAATTAAAGCCACATCAAAAGTTGGAAAAGAATTAGACTCATTAACTGATGTAATTAGTTTTGGAGTTGCACCAGCATTCATAATGTATTTTTGGGCTCTAGATAATATTGGCAGATTCGGTTGGTTAATATCTTTAATATATGTAGTTTGTGTTGCTTTGAGACTTGCAAGATTTAATGTTTCAACAGGAGGTGAGCCTTCATGGAGAGATAACTTTTTTGAAGGTATTCCATCACCAGCAGGAGGGGTATTAGTTTTAATGCCATTGATTTATAGTTTTAGTGAGGTTCAGTTTATAACTATTAATAAAAATATAATTGTTCCATCTTTATTCATTATTATTTCTGCACTTTTGATAAGTAAAATTCCCACATATTCTTTAAAAAGAATCGTAGTTCCAAGAAGTACTTCAATATTTCTTCTATTTGGAATAATTTTATTTTTTGGTTTGTTGCTAATATATACCTTTAATACAATTATAATTTCAGGAATTATTTATTTACTAATGATTCCAGCAAGCTCAATCCATTACCTATTTCTGAAAAAACAAAATAAAGAAAAAGATGATGACGTTGATCATCACGAAGATATTTTGTAATGAAAGAGAATGCAATTATTTCTCTAGCAGATTCTAATTACTATGAATTGCTAAATGAATTAATAGACTCTATTAAACAATTCAATCACAGTGAAAAGGTTGCTATTTGTATACTTGATGCGGGTTTAACAGAGGAGCAAACTGCTCTTCTAAAAAATAAAGTAGATGAGATCAAAAAAGCTGAATGGGATATTGAGGTTCCACAATCTAAAGTTAAAGGTAAAGAATGGCTAAAAAGTCAGGTATCAAGAGCATTTCTTCCAAAATATTTTCCTAACTATAAAAAATATCTGTGGATTGATTGTGATGCTTGGGTTCAAGATTGGAGTTCAATAGACTTATATTTTAAGGCTTGTGATAATGGCAAACTAGGCATCACCCAGACAATGACACCTGGATATAGAATATTAAGTAACGTTAATTGGTTGTTTGGAAAATTAGCCATTATAAAATCTCAAAATTTTAAACATGCTGTTAAATCTAAAATTGATATTAATAAAGCAAGAAAGTTAGCATTTGCTCCGCATATTAATATTGGTGTTTTCTCATTAGAAAAAGACTCTAATTGTTGGAATGTTTGGCAAAAAAATTTAAAAACTACTCTTAGTCATGGCCAAATATTTGGTTCAGAGCAACTAGCAATAAATATATGCGTATATATTGATAATGTAGATGTTGAATTTCTTCCTCATAATTGCAACTGGTTAGCTAGCAACCTACTTCCAAAGTTTGATGAAAAGAATAATATTTTCGTGGAACCTTTTTTACCAAATCATAAAATTGGAATTATACATTTGGCTAGTGGTATTAAAGTAAATGATAAAGATATGAGAAACGAGAAAAATCTAGAGATAGAATTAAATACTTTGGATAATAATAAAATCTCAAAATCTTTAAGGTTCAAAACTAATTGAAAAAAAATAAAATCTCAAAAAATTGGATTAATAAGCAGAGAAGAGATATTTATGTTAGACAATCAAAAGTTGAAGGATATAGATCAAGAGCCGTTTATAAATTAAAGGAAATTAATGAAAAATTTAAATTTTTAAAAAATAATATTTCAGTAATAGATCTTGGAGCTGCTCCTGGAAGCTGGTCTCAATATATATCAAGTAATTTAAAATGTAATAAGCATTTAGCAATAGATTTAAAAGAAATAGAAGAAATAAAGAATGTAAAAATTTTAAAAGGAGATTTTACGGATACTGAGCAACAAAATAAAATTAATAATTATTTTGGTGGAAAAATTGACCTAATTATTTCAGATATGGCAGTCAATACTACGGGTAATAAAAATCTAGACTCTATGGTAACTGGAGAATTAGTTTTAGAAGCTTTGGATTTCGCTACAAAAATGATGAAGCCAAATGGCTATTTTGTCTCAAAATTATTTATGGGAACTTCATTTAATGAGATAATTGCATTTTCAAAAAAAAATTTTGTAAAATTTAATGTCTATAAGCCTCCAGCAAGTAGAAAAGACTCTAAAGAAAGTTTTTTAATCTGCAAAAATTTAAGATAGATACTTTCATTTTTTTAAGAATCGTTTATATAAGGACATGGATCCTATCAAAGAAGCGCTCACATTCGATGATGTAACTTTAGCACCAAATTATTCTGAAATTTTACCTTCAGAAGTAAAGACAGAAGTTAAATTATCAAAACACTTAAATATTTCTATACCCCTTCTAACTTCAGCAATGGATACTGTAACAGAGTCTAATATGGCTATTTCAATCGGTAAAAGGGGTGGAATAGGTGTTATACATAGAAATTTATCAATAAATGATCAGATAAAAGAAATAAGAAAAGTAAGAGCAAAAAAAATGTTAGTTGGTGCAGCTGTTGGTGCAAGTTTAAACGAACACATAAGAGCTCAAAAGATTTTAAAAGA
Organism: uncultured Pelagibacteraceae bacterium; assembly: GCA_902586225.1. GTDB lineage: Bacteria > Pseudomonadota > Alphaproteobacteria > Pelagibacterales > Pelagibacteraceae > Pelagibacter. The sequence continues at coordinate 8,029 of CACIGO010000018.1, read as the reverse complement.
AAATATCGATTTAATTGTTGTTGATACAGCTCATGGCCATACAAAAAAAGTAGCTGAAATAATAAAAAAAATTAAAAAAATTAAACCAACTAAAACAGCTTTATGCGCAGGTAATATTGCTACAGCAGAAGCAGCTAAATTTCTGATTAAGCAAGGAGTAGATATTATAAAAGTTGGAATTGGACCAGGATCTATATGCACTACAAGATTAGTTGCTGGGATTGGAGTTCCACAGTTAAGTGCAATTTTAGATGTAAAAAAAGGTATGGGCAAAAGTAAAACAACATTAATAGCTGATGGAGGCATCAAATTTTCTGGGGATATTGCAAAAGCACTTGCAGCAGGAGCAGATGCGGTGATGATTGGATCATTATTTGCAGGAACAGATCAGGCTCCAGGTAGAATTATAAAAAGAGGTGGTAAATTATTTAAAAGTTTTAGGGGCATGGGATCTATTGGAGCGATGAATAAAGGATCAGCAGATAGATATTTTCAATCAAAACAAAAAGATACTTCAAAATATGTAGCAGAAGGTGTTGAAGGTTTTGTTAAATACAAAGGAACAGTTGAAAAAATAATCTACCAACTAGTAGGGGGTTTAAAATCATCAATGGGATACTTAGGTGCAAAAAAAATTAAAGATCTTAGAAAAAAACCAAAATTTGTCAAAATTACTAAAGCAGGTTTTTATGAAAGTATGGTACATAACATAGACGAAATAAAAAGATGATAAAAAAAATTACCTTAGCAATAATTTTACTTTTTGCTTTAATTTTTAATGTTAACGCGGAAAAAGTTAATTTTTTTGATGAAGCAAAAAATCTTTATGAAAATGAAAAATATGAAGATTCAAAATTTTTATTTCAAAGAAATATTGTATACAATCCAAAGGACTCAAAGTCGTATCTATATTTAGCAAAAATATTTAAAAATGAGGAAAACAAAACAGAACTGGAAAAAAATATAAATACAGTCTTACTACTCGAGCCAAATAACGAAGAGGCAATGTATCTATTAATAGATATTGAGTTAGAAAGATCTAATTTTTCTAAAGCAGAGGAACTTAGAGAAGATTTTAAGAAAATATGCTCGAACCTTTGTGATAAAATCGCATCTATTAACAAACGCCTAAAAGAGTTTGAAAAAAAAGATGCGTCTTGAAAATAATCTAGATAAAATTTTAATAATCGATTTTGGGTCTCAGTTTACACAATTAATTGCAAGAAAAGTAAGAGAATTAAATGTTTTTTGTGAAATTATAAGTCACAACAAACTTAAAGACTACAAAAATGAAAAAAATGTGAAAGGCATCATTTTATCAGGTGGTCCCTTAAATGTTTATCAAAATAAAAAAGTTAAATTCAATAAAAGTATATTAAGTTTAAATATTCCAATTTTAGGTATTTGTTTTGGCCACCAGATAATCTCTAAAGAATTAGGAGGTAAAGTAAAACGAGCAAAATCAAGAGAATTCGGGTTAGCAAAAGTTACAAAATTAAAAAAAAGCGCTTTAACCGAAAATTTCTTTTCAAAAAAATCTACCAATGTATGGATGAGTCATGGAGATGAGGTAATTAAATTACCTAAAGGTTTTAAAGTTATAGCAAAATCCTCAAATTCGAAATTATGCATGATAGAAAATGTAAAAAAAAAAATATATGGCATACAGTTTCATCCAGAAGTATCCCATACAGTTAAAGGCAAAGTAATATTAAAAAACTTTGTAATTAAAATTTCTAAAATTAAAAAAAATTGGACACCAAAAAATCAAAAATCCAAACTTATGCAGCAAATTAAAGAACAAGTTGGAAATTCTAAAGTAATTTGTGCATTATCTGGTGGAGTAGATAGTAGTGTGGTAGCAAAATTAATTAGTAATGCGATTGGTAAAAACTTAACTTGTATATTCGTCAATACTGGTCTGCTCAGAAAAAATGAGGAAAAACAAGTAGTGGATACTTTTAAAAAAAAATTTAAATTGAATTTAATTTATGTAAATGCTGAACAATTATTCATAAGTAAATTAAAAAATGTAACAGACCCAGAAAAAAAAAGAAAAATTATTGGAAATTTATTTATCAAACTTTTTGAAAAATACGCAAAAAAAATAAAAAATGTAAAATTTTTAGCTCAAGGAACTTTATACCCTGATTTAATTGAAAGTAAATCTGTAACAGGAAGTCAAACTTCAAAAATTAAGTCTCATCATAATGTAGGTGGTCTGCCGAAAAGGATGAAATTAAAATTGGTTGAGCCATTGAAGTATTTATTTAAAGATGAAGTTAGAATGTTAGGTCTAGAATTAAATTTAAGTAAAGAAATTATTTCTAGACATCCTTTTCCTGGTCCTGGTTTAGCAATTAGAATGCCAGGCATAATTACTAAAGAAAAAATAAAAATTTTAAAAGAAGCAGATAATTATTTTGTAAATGCATTAAGAGAACACAATCTATATCATAAGATATGGCAGGCTTATGCTGCATTACTGCCTGTTAAAACTGTTGGTGTCATGGGAGACAATAGAACCTATGAATATTTATGCTTGCTTAGAGCAATAACATCTGAAGATGGAATGACAGCGGATTATTTTCAATTTAATAAATCATTTATGCAAATGGTATCGAATAAAATAGTAAATAATATTCGAGGTATAAATAGAGTAGTTTATGATGTGACTTCTAAACCACCAAGTACTATTGAACTAGAATAGAAATAAATTATAATTTTACTATGAAATATTTACACACAATGATCAGAATTTCTAATATTCAGGAGTCTTTAAAATTTTTTTGTGATGGACTGGGTTTAAAAGAGACAAAAAGAATGGAAAATGAAAAAGGCAGATATACATTAATCTTTTTAGCTGCACCAAACGATAATAATGCAGAAATTGAACTAACTTATAATTGGGACGGTGACAATTTAGGAGAGGGATCTAGAAATTTTGGTCACTTAGCTTATAGAGTTAAAAATATATATGAAATATGTCAAAGACTAATGGATATGGGTTATACAATTAATAGACCACCTAGAGATGGTCATATGGCATTTGTGAAATCACCAGATAAAATATCAATTGAAATACTTCAGGAGGGAAATCTTCCTCCTAAAGAGCCCTGGTCATCAATGGAAAATACTGGAACTTGGTAATATTAGAAATACTTTATATATTTTTCGTTAATATTTAAAATTTCTAAATCGACTAATCCACCTATTACTAATTGAATAGCAACCAATAATATAAAGCCTAAACCTATATAAGCTATCCATAGATGTTTTTGTATATAATTTGCTAAATAAGTAGCTAAGGCTCCAGTAAGAACTACTGATAATACTAAGCCAAAAATCATAAAACCAAAATTACCTTTGGCTGCACCCACAACGCCAATAACGTTATCAAAACTAATCGTAATATCTGCAAATAAAACTTTGTAAATACTTTTGATAAATGAAGGTTCCATAGATTTCTTTTTAGGAGACTTAATTTTTTGAATTTCAAATAAATCTTTTCTTAAGTCATTAACAATCCAAATTAAAAGTAATCCACCAAGAATTTTAATGAAGTAAAACTTAAATAAATATGTTGCAAATATTGCAAATATGACTTTGAAAACTAACGCACCAACTACTCCCCAAAATATTATCTTTTTTCTATTTTTTGGAACGAAGTTAGCAGCAATCAATCCTATTATTATTGCATTATCTGCAGCTAGAATAATATCTATAAATATAATTTGCAGTAAAATGAGTGATTGTTCTATCAAGATGCTATTATAATAGTAATTATTTATTATATTTCAATAAAACATCAAAATTTTTATTGATTTAAGTTTTAATACATAATGAGATATGTTTTTTAAAAATATGGAGGATTTATGAAACTTTTCAAAATTTTGCTCTCTGTTTTATTTTCTGTTCTTTTAAATGCTAATGCTTTTGCTGCAGAAAAATGGGATATGGCACTAGCATATGGTGCAAGCAACTTCCACTCTGCTAATGCAGCTGAATTTGCTAAAAATGTTTCAGAAAAAAGTGGGGGAAAATTAACAATAGTAACTCACCCAGGTGGATCTCTATTTAAAGGTGGAGAGATATTTAGGGCTGTTAGAACTGGACAAGCTCAAATTGGTGAGAGATTTATGTCGGCTCTAGGTAAAGAGGATCCGTTATTAGAGATTGATTCACAACCATTTCTTGCGACATCTTATGATGATGCTATGAAACTTTATCAAGCATCTAAGCCTGCAATAATTAAAGGTTTAGATCAAAAAGGTCTAGTATTTTTATATGCTGTTCCATGGCCTGCGCAAGGTCTTTATAGTAAAAAAGAGATTAACAGTGTTGCTGATTTAAAAGGTTTAAAATTTAGAGCATATAATTCTGCAACTATTAGAATGGCCGAGTTGACAGGTATGGCTCCTACAAAAATAGAAGCAGCTGAAATAAGCCAAGCATTCTCAACTGGTGCGGTTGAAAGTATGATTACTTCACCAACTACTGGTAAGAACAGTAAAATTTGGGAAAATGGAGTAAAGTATTTTTATGATATTGCAGCTTGGTTTCCAAAAAATATGATTGTAGCTCATAGAGGTTCTTGGAATAAATTAGATAAAGCTACACAAGAAATGATTATGGAAGAGGCAGCAGTAGCTGAGAAAAAAGGTTGGGCACTTTCAAAAAAAGGAAATGTTGCTGATAAAAAAGCATTAGCTGATGCTGGAATGAAAGTAGGCAAAGTAAATGCAGCCCTTGAAAGTCATTTCAAAAAAGTTGGTGCTACAATGGCAGAAGAATGGAAGAAAAAAGCTGGCGATAGAGGTGCTAGTGTTCTTGCTGCTTATAATTAAATCATTATAATTAAAAAGGCCGTATTAAACGGCCTTTTTATATGTTTACTAAAGTCAATAAATTTTTAAATAATCTTTATAGTTACTCAGGCTATATCGCTGCATTCTTTCTTATTTTAGTTGCAGTTTTTATTTTAATTGGAATTTCATCAAGAATATTTGGTTTTTATATAAGAGGCCTAGCTGAATATTCTGGATATTGTATGGCTGCCTCATCTTTTTTTGCTTTATCTTACACTTTCGTAGAAGGTGGTCACATTAGAATTACTTTATTTTTAGAAAAAGCTACTGGGATTAAAAAGAGATTTTTGGAATTATGGAGTTTGATAGTTGCAACTATTTTTTCTGGTTATCTCGCTTTTTATTTTTTAAAAATGCTAAAAATATCTTATGAATTTCAAGAGAGAAGTGAAGGAGCTGACGAAATTTTAATTTGGATACCACAAACTAGTGTTGCTTTAGGATCGCTAATATTTTTCATATGTGTATCTCATCAATTAGTTTTGAAAATACAAACAAAAAAAAATGACTGAAATTTTACTTACTATATTTTTTATAAGTGTTCTCTTGATATTTTTAGGCTCAGGAATTTGGGTTGCTATAAGTATGGTTGGTGTTTCATCTATAGGAATGATGCTGTTCACCACAAGGCCAGTTGGTGATGCGATGGCAACAACAATTTGGGGAGCCTCATCCTCATGGACTTTAACTGCACTTCCTTTATTTGTTTGGATGGGTGAAATTTTATTTCGGACGAAGTTATCTGAAAATTTATTTGAAGGATTATCCCCATGGATGCAGAAACTACCCGGTGGCTTAGTGCATGTTAATGTAGTTGGATGTGCTTTATTTGCAGCTATTTCAGGATCTTCTGCAGCAACTGTAGCCACAGTAGGAAAAATGTCTATTCCAGAGCTAAGAAAAAGAAAATATCCAGAAACTATACTACTTGGAAGTTTAGCTGGTTCAGGAACGCTTGGTCTTCTAATTCCACCTTCAATTATTTTAATTATTTATGGTGTGACTGTCCAAGAGTCGATAGCAAAACTATTTATTGCAGGAATTGTACCAGGAATAATGATTGCGTTGATCTTTATGACTTATGTAATGATTTGGTCGTTAATAAATAAAAAATCCATGCCTACTTTTAAACAAGACTTCTCACTTATGGAAAAGGTAAGGAAATCAGGAAAACTGATACCTGTAATATTATTAATAGTTTCAGTTATTGGCTCAATTTATACTGGTATAGCAACTGCAACTGAAGCAGCCTCGTTGGGTGTAGTTGGCGCATTAATATTATCATACTTTCAAAAAAGTTTATCTTTAAAAACATTTAAAGAATCATTGCTGGGTGCTACCAAAACTTCTTGTATGATAGCTTTTATATTAGCAGGAGCTACTTTTTTATCTTTGGCAATGGGTTTTACAGGATTACCAAGAAATCTTGCTTTATGGATCGAAGGTATGGAACTTTCTCCATATGTTTTAATTTTTGTTTTAATGATTTTTTATATAATTCTTGGAATGTTTCTTGATGGTATCTCTGCTGTAGTTTTAACAATGGCTATAATTGAACCAATGATTAGACAAGCAGGCTTTGATATGATTTGGTTTGGTGTCTTTCTAGTTATTGTTGTAGAAATGGCTCAGATCACGCCACCGGTTGGCTTTAATCTTTTTGTTCTTCAGGGTATGGCTAATAAGGATATGGGGTATATAGCAAGAAGTGCGTTTCCACTCTTCTTGCTAATGATTTTTGCTGTTATTTTAGTTGTGATATTTCCAGAAATCGCTCTTTGGATGCCTGAGCAAATGATAAAAAATATAAATTAATATTTTGATTTTTTAGACCCGTCTATCACACCTTTTAGCTGATTATATTCATCACAATTACATCCCTCTAGAACACTCAATCTTTCTTTTGCTAAATTCATCCTATTGGTTGCAACATATAATTCACCTAAATATTCGTTAATTCCTATGTGATTTGGCTCAATCGCTAAACCTTGAAGATAATATTTCTCACCATTTTCAAAATCACCAATTTTTCTTGTTGCAAATCCAAGATAGTTTAAAGTATCCGCTTTATTTGGTTTCATCTTATTTGACTTTACCAAAAATTTAATTGCTCTTTCGTATCTTTTAATTGCTTTCTCGGTTTTACCTTTTTTTTCTAATTTTTTTGCCATTTTTATTTGTTGTACAGCTTTATCATACAAAGTTTCCTTTGAGCCCGAGTCACTTGAACCAGCAGCAAAGGATGTTCCTGCTAAAAAAATTAAAAAGAAAATTGAAAAAAATATTTTTTTTATCATTATTTAAATTTCCTTAAGTTAGTTAATGTTTTAAGTTCTAGGCCATTATCTACTAAATTATTTTTTATAGATATTGCGGTAGCCAAAGAACTAGCATTGTCTCCATGTATGCACACAGAGTCTATTTCACAAGGTATTTGCTTTCCACTGTGACAATTAAGGGCCTGGTTCTGAACCATGCTTAAAACGTGGCTTTTTGCTTTTTCTGGATCTGTAATAAGTGCATGAGGCTCTTTTCTAGATACTAAGTTTCCATTATCTTCATAATTTCTATCAGCAAAAATTTCACATGCTATCCTCATATCAAATTTCTTTGCAGCCTCTTCCATTTTTGAACCTGTGGGCACTAAATAGATTAAGTCTTTATTGAAATTGCAGATTGATTTTGCAATGATAGTTGCAAGCTCAATATCTTCGCAAGCCATATTATTTAATGCACCATGTGGTTTAATATGTGTAACAATCTCACCATGTTTTTCAGCTATATTTTGTAAAATTTCATACTGATCAATTAATAATTTATTTATTTCATTTGACGATAAATTTAGTCTTTTACGTCCAAAGTTTTCTGGATCATTAAATGATGGATGCGCACCTATGCTAACACCGTTTTTCTTACAAATTTTTACAACTTGGTTCATGCTATCTTCATCACCAGCATGATAACCACAAGCAACATTAGCTGAATTGACAATTTCTAGTAATTTTGGATCATTTTCATCTGAATGATGCTTTGATTTTTCACCTAAATCACAATTGATATTAATTTCCATACTAATAAATCATAAGTATAACATGGTATGATAAAAAATATATTAAATCTTGGTGACGCAGCTTTGTATTGCGACTTCGGAAGTGATGTAA
>CACIGO010000017.1:0-18293 GCA_902586225.1 uncultured Pelagibacteraceae bacterium | reverse complement strand
TATTTTTTAAAGCTTTTTTTGCTATTTTTGCAGCGTTATCATATCCAATTTTAGGAGCCAACGCAGTTACAAGCATTAATGAATTATCTAAATGTTCTTTAATTTTTTTTTTGTTGGCACTAATATCCTTTACACAATATAAGCTAAAGTTTTTTACACTATCCGCCATTATATCTATTGATTGCAAAACATTGTAAGCAATTAATGGTTTAAATACGTTTAATTCAAAATGTCCATGACTACCTGCAACAGTTATTCCTGTATGATTTCCAATTACTTTGGCACAAACCATTGTTACTGCTTCACATTGTGTAGGGTTAACTTTACCAGGCATGATTGAGGAACCTGGTTCATTTTCTGGAAGTAGAAGTTCACCATAACCAGCTCTTGGTCCAGAGCCTAGAAATCTTATATCGTTAGAAATCTTCATTAATGCAACCGCACAAGAATTTAGCGATCCAGAAAAATTTACTATTGCATCATGTGCCGCTAATTCTGAGAATTTATTTGGAGCAGGTTTAAAGTTTATTTTGCAATATTTTTTGATCTCATTTACAATTTTTTTATCAAAATTCTTTTTTGAATTTATTCCTGTTCCAACAGCTGTTCCTCCTTGGGCTAAATAGTGTATATCATTTAAACAATATTTTATTCTTTCTATGCTTTTTTTTATTTGTTCTTTGTATCCAGAAAACTCTTGTCCAAGAGATAATGGGGTAGCATCTTGAAGATGTGTTCTTCCAATTTTTACGATTTTATTAAATTCACGACTTTTTTTTTCCAGTAAACGCTCTAGTAATTTCAAACTTGGTAAAAGTTTATTTAATGTTTCAATTGCTATTGAAATATGCATTGCCGTTGGAAAAACATCATTTGTTGATTGAGATTTATTAACATGGTCGTTAGGATGAACAGGTTTTTTTGTTCCTTTTTTACCCTTTAAAATTTCAATTGCCCTATTAGCTATAACTTCATTCACATTCATATTAGTTTGAGTCCCCGAACCAGTTTGCCACACTTTTAAAGGAAAATTTTCATCCATTTCACCACTAATTACATCGTTTGAGGCTTTTATTATAGATTTCGCAATTCTAGGAGAAATCAATTTATCTCTTTGATGAACTATTGCAGCACTTCTTTTAATAATTGCTATAGACCTTATAATAGAATTTGGAACGAATATTTTTCCTATATTAAAAAATTTTTTAGATCTTTGAGTAGATGCACCCCAATATTTATCTTTTGGCACATTTATAACACCAATGCTGTCATATTCTTTTCTTGTTTTCATTTATTTGAATAAATAACTAAATAATTTATATACTAGTTTATATTAATCTTACAGGAGTAAAATGACAAATTTTCAAAAAGTAAAAAATTTTATGGAGACTTTTGGGCAAGAGGTAAAATCATCTGCATCATTCAGTTCTCCAAAAATAAATAATCTAAGATATAATCTAATTAAAGAAGAACTAGATGAATTTAAACAAGCCTTAGATAACAATGATCTCTTAGAGGTTGCAGATGCTTTAACTGATATATTATATGTTACTTATGGTGCTGGACATGCATTTGGTATTAATTTAGATGCTTGTTTTGAAGAGGTCCAAAATTCTAATATGAGTAAGTTAGGAAATGATGGAAAACCTATTTATAATGATCAGGGTAAAGTTATGAAAGGTCCAAACTATTTTAAACCAGATTTATCTAAATTTATTAAGTAATTTGTAGCCAATTAGGTTTCTTGATTTTAACTTTAGCAGAACCACAATTAAAAGTTTTATCAAAATCAAATTTTTCATTCTTAATTCTTATAAGAGCATATGGATAATCATCATTTATTAATACTTTTCCTATTTCATCTTTCTCGACTGATATAATTTCATTTTCTAAATTACCTTCAATTACTTCAATTGGTAGAAGACGTTTGCTTAATTTATCTTTTAACTTAATTCTTGCAGTATTTTCTTGTCCTACGTAACAACCTTTTTTAAAATCTATTGCATTCAATTCATCAAAGTTACATTCAATGCCAAAAAGTTTATTTTGAAGTTTTTCAGTATTATTTTGTGGAATACCAATTTCATGACTCAATTTGTAATATTCATTTTTATCTGCACTTTGAAGCCCAAGTTTTTTTAATGATAAATATAATTTTTCTAAATAATTCTCATCATATAATAAAAGATGTACTAAAATATTATCAATAATATTTTGTATTTTTCTTTCTTTAATTGTTAATTCCACTTCTGAGTAAAATGGTTTAAGTTGTATAAGACTTTCAATATTAAAATTTGTATTTTCCTTGTTTGGAGAGGAAATATTAATTAAATCGTCATAAAAATCTATGTTATATTTTAATTTATCTTGCAAATAATCAATTTCTACTTGACCATCAAAATTATTTTTGTCGAATTTAAATATATTTTTAATTTCAATTGTTGGATTGGCTAAATTAATATTAAGTGAACTTATATTTGAATTTTCGTAACTTCTCTTCCATTCAGAGACAAAATTTAATCCAAAAATCTTAGCATCAATTTTAAACGTTTTAATTTTAGTTTTATTATTAATTAAATAATTAACTTTTTTGAGAGGAGAAATTAAGACCACCTCACCACTTGAATTTCTTATGAAAAGTTTACAATTATTTAAAATTATTTGCTTATTTACCATTTTATATAAGTGATTTCTAATATCTTTTAAGTCAGATATTTTAATATTCAAATTTGAGTTAGAAATTTCAGCTGATATAAAATTATTAAATGATCTTAAATACAAATCTCTTAAAGAAATATATATTTTTAAATTTGATGTAACTATTAAATCATCTTTTTTTTTTGCTCTTTCTAAACTAATTGAGGCATTTTCTACTAATAAGTGTGGTTTAGGAAATGGTTTATACGAAACTTTTCCAGACGTATTTAAATGTATTTTAAAATTTTTGTAAAAATTTTTTTCTATTTGTGTAACTTTACTTTCATAATTAAATAAAACTGGTAAAGATAAAACAGTTAGTGATGAAAAAGTTACAACAATGGATAATAAAATTAGTGAAAAAGTAATTTTATTTTGCTTAACTTTGTTCATCGAAATATCAAGGCTTATATAATAAATAAATATGTTAAATAAAGATTATTTGATAAATTTAAACGAAAAGCAACAGGAAGCGGTAATGTACCTTAATGGCCCTTTATTGATTGTTGCTGGTGCAGGATCAGGTAAGACAAAGGTATTGACATCAAGAATTGCGCATATAATTAAGAGTCATAAGGCTTTTTCTAGTCAGATACTTGCAGTTACTTTCACAAATAAAGCTGCTAAGGAAATGCAAATAAGGGTATCAAAACTTCTTAGAAAAGAAGCTACAGGATTGCCATGGTTAGGTACATTTCATTCCATCAGTGCTAAAATCTTAAGAAAACATGCTGAAGCAGTTGGACTGAAGTCAAATTTTACAATTATAGATCAGGATGATCAATCAAGATTAATTAAAAATATATGTAAAGCAGAAAATATAGATATAAAAAAAATTTCACCAAAATATATATTGGCAGTTATTGATAAGTGGAAAAACAAAGGTTTATATCCTGAAGATGTAACTCTTAAAAGAAAAGAAAACTTAGAAAAAAACTTTTTAAGTATATATAAGATTTACCAACAAAAGCTAATTGATTTAAATTCAGCGGATTTTAGTGATCTCATCCTACATACTGTAAAAATTTTAAAGAATTACAAAGAAATAGCATTACTTTACTCAAAGAAATTTAAGTATATTCTAGTTGACGAATATCAAGATACAAACTTTATTCAAAGTGAATGGCTGAAATATCTTTCTGCATCAAACTTGAATATTTGCTGCGTTGGTGATGATGATCAATCAATATACAGTTGGAGAGGAGCAGAAATTAAAAATTTTTTAGAATTTGACAAGATTTATCCTGATACCAAAATAATAAGACTTGAAAAGAATTACAGATCTACTCAAAATATTTTAAATGTTGCTTCAAAACTTATTGAAAATAATCAAAAAAGAGTTGGCAAAACACTATATACTAACCAAGAAGATGGTGAGCTTATTACATTGGATTGTTTTAGAAACGTTAAAGATGAAGCTACTGACATAAGTTCAACAATTGAAGAATATAAAAAAAAAAATTCTTTAAATGAAATCGCAATTTTGGTTAGAGCAATTTTCCAAACAAGAGAATTTGAGGAGAGATTTTTAAAAGTTGGAATCCCTTATAGAATTATTGGTGGAATTAAATTTTACGAAAGAGCAGAGATAAAAGATTGTATTGCATATTTAAGATGTATTTATCAATCAAAGGATGACTTATCTTTTGAAAGAATTATAAATGTGCCAAAAAGATCTATTGGCGATACAACTATTAAAAATATTTCTGAATTTGCAAAACTAAGTAAATCTTCACTAGAAATTGCTTCAAGAAAATTAATTGAACAAAATAAAATCAAACCAAAGACTAAGGTAGGTTTGGTATCTTTATTAAATCTACTAGAAAAATGGAGATACGATTTAAAGAAAAAAATAAATCACAATAAACTTTTACAAATAGTTTTAGATGAGTCTGGATACAGTGAAATGTTGAAAAATAAGAAGGATATAGAAAATGAGAATAAACTGGAAAATATAAAAGAATTACTAAATGCTATGAAGGAATTTGACAATTTGGAAAGTTTTTTAGAGCATGTATCGCTAGCAACATCACTTGATCAAGATTGGGAAAGTGAAAAAGTAAATTTAATGACTTTGCATGCATCTAAAGGATTAGAATTTGATATAGTCTATTTGCCAGGATGGGAAGAGGGCTTATTTCCTCATCAAAAAAGTATCGAAGAAAAAGGGGAAAATGGTTTAGAAGAAGAAAGGAGATTGGCTTACGTAGGAATAACACGAGCAAAAAAAATTGCAAAAATTTCATTCTCTATGAATAGATTTTATCAAGGTGATTGGATAGATAGTATTGCATCAAGATTTGTAGATGAACTGCCAGATGAATACATAAAAAAAAATAATAGTTTTACAAATAAAGATGAGGATGACTTTGAATTTAACCAAGATATTGATTTTGAGAATGAAATAAGAAGTCCCGGATGGCTAAGATATCAAAAAAAGTTGAAATGATTAAAAATATAAAAAAATTTATATCTGATAACAATTTGGATGGGTACATTATACCAAAGAACGATGAGTTCTTTACAGAATATTCAAAAATAAATAAACTTGAAATAGTTGCAAATTTTTCTGGATCTACAGGTTTTATATTAATTTTAAAGAACTCAAATCATTTATTTGTTGATGGCAGATATACAATTCAAGCTAAAAAACAGTCAGGAAAAAGATTCAAAATTCATGAAATACCTTATGTGTGGCCAAAAGATATACTTAAAAATAACGTTTCACTAAAAATTGGTTTTGATCCAAAGTTATTTACAACAGAAAAATTAAAAATATATTTTAATAATTCTTGTAATCTATTACCTATAAATTCTAATTTGTTCAAAAATAAAAATGAGATAATTAATAGAGATAATTTAGTTTATCAAATTAATACTTCAATCGCAGGAGAAAGCTCAAAAAGTAAAATTAAAAGACTAAAAAAAATTCTCGAAAGTGAAAAAATAGATAATTTATTTATTAGCTCAGGAGAAAATGTTTGTTGGTTACTTAATATTAGAGGCAAAGATTTACCAAATTCTCCAATTGCTAATTTTCAAGCAATTATAACTAGTAATAAAAAAATAATTTTATTTGGAAATATAAAAAAATTAAAAAATATAAAAAAAAAACTTATTAAAAATAAAATTACTTTTTATAGAAAAAACGATTTCTTTAAAATACTGATCTCTTTGAAAGGAAAATCATTTTGCATAGACAACAAAACCTGTTCTGTAATTAACGAAAAATTAATTAGTTCAAAGTTCTTAATCAAAAAGAGAGTTGATCCAATTAATTATCTAAAGTCAATTAAAAATAGAGTTGAAATAAAGAATATGATTGAAACACATATAAAAGATGGTGTTGCAGTTACAAAATTTTTATACTGGATTAAGAATTCAAATATTAAAAAATTGGATGAGATTAAAGTTGAAGAAAAATTGGAAAATTTTAGAAAAAAAAGCAAAAATTATTTATTTCCTAGCTTTAGTACAATTGCAGGGTCAGGACCAAACGGTGCAATAATTCACTATAGATCAAATAAAAAGTCCAATCGTAAACTCAATAAAAATCATCTTTTGCTAATTGATTCAGGTGGACAATACAAATGGGGTACAACTGATATTACAAGGACAATTTCTTTTAGTGATCCTAGTAAAAAAACTAAAGAGCTCTATACAAGGGTTCTGAAAGGTCATATTGCGGTTGCAATGTCAAAAATAGATAAATTAAAAAATGGAAATAACTTAGATAAACTTGCAAGAAAAAGTCTTAACTCTGTAAATTTAAACTATAGTCATGGAACAGGGCACGGAGTTGGATTTTTTATGAATGTGCACGAAGGACCACAAAGTATATCTAAAAACAATTTTATAAAACTTAAAAAAGGTATGATTGTCAGCAATGAGCCAGGTATTTATTTAGAAAATAAACTTGGAATTAGGATAGAAAATTTAGTTTATATAGATGGAAATAACAAAAATCTTTTCTTTAAAAACTTAACTTTTGCTCCTCTTGAAAAAGATTTAATAGATGAAAATTTGCTAACAAAAAATGAAAAAGATTATATTTTTTCTTATCACTTAGAAACTTACTCAAAAATATCAACATACTTAAATAATAAAGAGAGGAAGTGGCTTGTAAAACTAATTCAGTAAATCAGACCACTCTTTTTGGGTGAGTATTTTAATTCCTAAATTTTTAGCCTGTTCTACTTTTCTATTAGTTGGTTTCTCACCAGCTACTAAATAGTCTAATTTCGTTGTTACACTGCTAACAATACTGCCAGCATTTTCCTCAATTAAACTTTTAGCCTCTGCACGACTAATGTTTTGAAGTTTGCCAGTAAACATGAACGAAATATTTTTTAATTTACCTTTACTTTTAACTTCTCTATCTTTAACTCTCAGTATCTCGCTTAATTTTTCTATAACTTTAATATTTGTTTTATTTTGACAAAATTTTTCTAAAGATTTAATTTGAGTTTCTCCTATTCCATCAATATTAATTAGTTCTTTAATTTTATTTTTTTTTAAAAAATTTAAAAAACTTTTTATATTTTTTGTAAAATCTGCGATTAATTTAGCATTTTCTATTCCAATATGTCTTATTCCTAAAGAAAAAATAAATTTATCTAATGTAACTTTTTTTGAATTTTCAATTGAAAATTTAAGATTTGAAGCTGATTGTGATCCCCATCCATCAAGAGAGGAAATTTTCTGGTAATCTAAATTATAGATATCTTGAGGTAATTTTATAAATTTTAAGTCCCAAAATTTTTCAATTACTTTTTTACCTAACCCATCAATATTTATTGCATCTTTTGATATGAAATGTTTAATTTTTTCTATTGCAATTTTATTGCAAGTATATCCATCATTGGTACATCTTCTCACGGCATCCAATTTTTTAGTGATTTTATTAAATTCCTTTTCTGTCTTAGATCCACATGAAGGACATATTGTTGGGAATATAAATTTATTTTGTGTTTTTTTTCTTTTTTTAAGGTCTACTTCTAAAACATGTGGGATAACATCTCCTGCCCTTTCAATTTTTACTGTATCGCCAATTCTTATATCTTTTCTAATAATTTCATCTTCATTGTGTAAGGTTGCATTTGATACAACTACACCTCCAATGTTTACTGGTTTGACTTTTGCTACAGGCGTTAAAGCTCCAGTTCTTCCAACTTGGATATCAATGTTTAATATTTCAGAATATGCATGATCTGCAGAGAATTTATGAGCTATTGCCCATCTTGGAGCATTTGAAGTAAAACCTAATCTTTTTTGTAGTTGTAAACTGTTTACTTTATAAACCAATCCATCAATATCATAATTTAAATTAAATCTTTTCTTTTCAAATTGCTCATGAAATATTAATAGATCATCAGTGCTTTTTATTACTTTATTATGATCACCTGTTAAAAATCCCCAATCCTTTAGCTCATTTAAAAAATCAGACTGATTTTTGAATTTATTTTCACTTATAAACCCAAATGTATAAGCAATAAATTTGAGTGGTATCTTTGAGGTTTCGTTTGGATCTTTTTGTCTAAGTGATCCTGATGCTGCATTTCTCGGATTTGCAAATTTATCTTTTAATTTTTCAAATTCTTTTTTTTCAATAAAAACCTCTCCTCTGATTTCTATTTCTTCAGGAATACTTTTTTTTTGAATTTTATGAGGAATATCTTTTATTGTTTTTAAATTGTTTGTTATCAGTTCACCTTCATTTCCATCGCCACGAGAAACACCATAAGTCAAATTACCATTTAAATAAGTTAAAGAAGCAGAAATACCATCAATTTTTGGTTCGACACTATATTCTAATGCAATTTTATCATTTAAATAATTAAGGATTTTTTTTTCAAAATTAATTAAATCTTTTCTATCAAATGCATTAGCTAAAGACATCATTGGTGTTTTATGTTTAAATTTTTTAAAAGTTTTTGAAGGTTTAAAACCAATATTTTTACTTGGAGAATTTTTATCCTTTAAATAAGAAAATTTATTTTCTAGATCAATTATTTCTTTTCTTAATTTATCATATTGAGAATCTGAAATGGATGGACTACTTTGTTCGTAATATAATTTATTATGTTTAATTAATTCTTTAATTTTTGAGTCATATTTTTTTTTTATTTTTTCTTTTTCCATTTATTGGGATATTATTTAAATAATTTTTTAAATTTTTTTAAAATATTCTCTTTTTCTTTTTTATTGCTTATTTTTTTTATTTTATAATCTTTGTTTATTATTCTATAGCTTGCTTCATACCACTTGCTTGACTTGTAATTATAGCCCAATAGCAAAGCATATTTCTCAGCTTCATTTTCTAATCCAATTTTATAATTTAATTCTACTAATCTATGAAGAGCTTCTTCAACAAATATAGTTGTATCATAATCACTGATTACCTTTTGAAATCTTTTTATAGCAGGGATCCATTTTTCTTTTTCTAAATAATATCTGGCTAAATACATTTCTTTTGATGCCATAACTTCAGTTATATAATCTAATTTATATTTTGAGTCTTTTGCATAATCTGTATTTGGATAATTATTTATTACAATTTCAAAATATTTTTTTGCTAAAAGAATTTCTTTTAAATCTTTTTTTTCATCAATAATTTGATCATAATGACATAAAGCCATTAAATAATAAGCATAATCAGTTTGTGGATGATTTTTGTATTTAATTAAAAAACGCTCTAAATCATTTATTGCGTAGTTATAATATCCTTGAGAAAAATAACCATAAGCTGACATTAAAACTGCTCTAGGAGCCCAAATAGATTGAGGAAATAATAATTCTGCCTCACTAAATTTTCGTCCAGCAAAAATAACATCGCCCTTTTCAAACTCTTCAATTCCTTGCTTATAAACTTCAATCATTTGTGTTTCCAAATTTTTTTCTTTTATAACAGTTTTTTTATCTATTTTTTTTGAACATGAAAAAAGTAAAATGAAAATTATAAAGTAAATTAAATTAAATTTAGAAATCATTTGATGATTTTATCAGATTAAAAAAAAATTTGTAACTTTTAAGCTATAGACTTAAGATTATGATAATTTGCAAAAGTATGAGGTAGTTGTTTCCCTTTAATTTCTATTAAAGAGTAATTGTTTTGGTCGTTAAATATTTTTCTTAATAATTGATTAGTAAGCTTATGACCTCCTTGTGAGCATTTAATACTACCTATAATTTTATAACCTGATAAAAATAAATCACCCATACAATCAAGTATTTTATGATTTACAAATTCTAATTTATTTCTTAGTCCATATTCATTTAAAATTTTGTTACCTTTAATTACAATTGCATTATCTAAACTTCCACCTTTTCCAAGATTCATTTTTTTTAGTTTCTCTATATCTTCAAATAAACAGAAGGTTCTTGAATCATATATTTCATTTAAATTGTCTTCAAAAACATTAATTTTACTTTTTTGTGTACCGATTAATCCATTATTATATTTTATTTCAAATTCAATATCACCAGATACATTTGATTTATCTATAGAAATAAATTTTTCCCCATCTTCAAATTTAATTTTCTGATTTATTTTAATTATTTTAATTGGCTGATCACTAAATTTAAGTCCAACTTCATTGATTTTATTTACAAAAAGTTTTGCAGAGCCATCCATAATTGGTACCTCATTAGCATCTATTTCAATAAACGCATTATCAATTCCTATGCCATAAAGTGCTCCCATTAAATGTTCAATTGTAGATACTTTGGCACCATACTCATTAGATATTGTTGTGCATAAAGTCGTATCAACGACGTTTGCATAATTTGGATAAATTATGTTATTGGTTTTTAAATCAACTCGTTTAAATACTATACCTGTATTTGGAGATGCTGGAAGAATATTTAAATTAACCTTTTTACCAGTATGTATGCCAACACCATTAAAAGAAATTTTTTGAGAAACAGTTTTTTGAGTAAGAATAGACACATTGAATATATATAAAAACTTACCCACCAAAAGTACTCAAGAAATATTACAAGAAAATACAATTATTTACTAAAAAAATTAAAAAATCTTTCAAAAATTCCTTGTTTTTTACTAATTATTCTTGGTAGATCGTAATTTATTATATGGTTATCAAGTGCACATTTACAAATTTGTACGTCCGTCTCATTATAGAAATTAATTGATTTGAAGCCAAATTTATCATTCAAATAAAAAGAATTATTATTAAATATTTTAGATCCCTCACCAATTAACAATAATTCTGTGTCTTCTAAAGTATGCTTACGATTGTTAATTTTTGATTTTTTAAAAGATAAATCCATAATTTCTTGAACTCTATAAAGTATAACTTTTTTTAACAAATCTATTGAAATATTTTTATTTATAATTTCCTGAATAATATTTGAATTTTCTAATTTGTTATTTTCATATGCAAACTCTGTATCAGTTTTATTTAGAGATTTTTTTAATTGTTCTGCATCCGTTTCTGAAATTTCAAAAATTTTTGAAATATCTTTCGTTATATTAAGCCCTCCTATTGGGATTGATTCGATAAATTTTAATTTTTTTTTTTCAAAAAAAATAAATGAAGATCTTCTCCATCCAATATCTAGAAAGGAAACTTTATCTTTACTTATTTTTTTTACATAAGATTGTGACTTTATATAAGATGAACAAAAAGTATTTAATATATTTAGATTAATTTTAATAAAGTTATCTTTAATTTTCTTAATAAATTTTTTTGGAAAACAAACTAATTTAAAGTCTACTTTTAAATTATTAGTGATTATTTTATCTTTTGGGAGTTCCTCAAAAACTTTCTCGTTATCTACAATGCATTTGTCGATTATTACCTGAGATAAATAATATTTATCATAATATGAATTAATAATTTGATTTAATTCTAATATTAAAGATTCATACAATTTATTAACCTTTAAACTTCCACCTAAATTTTTTGTTAAAGATAAGTCTATTACGAATAATTCTACTGAATCCAAAGTTAAAATAATATCTTCAATATGATGAGAAAATTTTTTTTCAGCTTTTTTTACAATTTTATTAATTGCTTCAAAGTGATTTTTAAAATCTTCGTTTAAAGAAACATTTATTGAATCTGAAAATTTTTCATTAAAATTAATATCAAACGTAGAAAGTCTAATTTTGGAAGATCCAAAATCAATGACATTAAAAAAATTTCTTTTATTCATTACTCAAAATTAACCTATTTTGAATTCTTAAATCAATAATTGTGCCCGGGGGTATAATGTTACTTAATTCAAATTCTTTTAGTAATTTTAATGCTTTAGTAAAATTTTTGCTAGGTAGTTTAATTATAATATTATTTTTAAAATGCAAATCCCATCTTTTATTTTTGTGAAAGTAATATTTAATTATTTCATTGGGATCAATTTTTTGGCGCAAAAGTTCTCTTTGAAGAATAATGTAGTCGCCTGGGTTAAATTTTCCAAATATTATTGGTAATTTATTTTCGTTTAAAATATTTTTAGCTAATATAAAATTACCATTTAATCCTACAAAATGTTTTTTTTTGTCTATATATGTAATTGCTACGAAATTAGTCACTTTAGTTTTTATGTGAATAGTTGATGGATATATTTTTTCTATACTTATACTTTCAATGAAATTAAGTTTATCTAAATTTTTCAAAATTTTTTTTTTGCTTACAAAAAAAATGTTTTTTTCTAATAAAAAACTTAAGTTTAATAAGATTAATTGATCGATTTCTTGTTTAGTATTTTCGATTTTTATGTCACTAACTTTAAAGATATTACTTAAATTTCTTATTAAATTATTGTTTAAAATTGTTGATATAAATAAGAATGAAAACACATAAAAATATATTTTTTTTTTATTTATTAATTGAGGCATCTTCCAAAATTTTTTTTATCAAATTTTTGAAAGTAATGTTATTAAATTTTGCTATTTCAGGTACTAATGACAGAGAGGTCATCCCCGGTTGTGTATTAGTTTCAAGTAAATAAAATGAATTTTTATAATACCTAAAATCTGAACGTGTAACCCCTCTGCAATTTAAAATTTTATGAGCTTTTAAGGCAATTTTAGCTATTTCTTGATGTTTATGTTTTGATATCTCTACTGGAATTATATGTTTCGTTCTAGCTTTTGGATTATATTTAGCTTCATAATCGTAAAATTTTCTAGTTGGCTTTAGCTCAATTGCTCCAAGCACTTTATCTTCCAAAATCGCAACTTGTATTTCTCTTCCTGGTATATACTTCTCAATTAAAATTTCCCCGTATTCATCTAATTTTTTTAAAGTTTTTATAAAATTATGTTTATTGCAAATAAAAACATTAACACTAGAGCCTTCATTAATAGGTTTCACAACTAAAGGAAATCCAATTGCTTTTTGTAAATATTTAATAAATTTAAGTTTATTAATATTATTTCTGTAAGAATATTTGATAAACTTAGGTGTCAAAATTTTATTTTTAATAAATATTTTTTTTGATAATTCTTTGTCAATTGCTAGTGATGATGATAGTACCCCTGAATGAGTATATTTTACTTTTTCTGACTCTAAAATAGCTTGAATATAACCATCTTCACCGTATCTTCCATGCAATAAATTTAATACTATATTAGGTTTAAATTTTCTTAATACTTTTATAAATTTCCCATCAGGATTTACGACTTTAATATTATATTTTTTATCTTTATTTAGTTCATAAAAAACACTTTTTGCGGTTTTTATGCTAATTTCTTTTTCTTTCGAATACCCACCTGCTAAAATAAGAATTTTCTTCATTATTCTACGATTTTAATTTCTAAATTAATATTAATTCCGGTTTTATCTTTAACGTTTTTTTTAACATAATTAATTAACGAGTTCATTTCATCAAATGAGGCATTATTTTTATTAACAAAAAAATTTGAATGTTTTTTTGATATATGGGCATCTCCAAATTTTATGTTTTCTGGCACTGACTCTTTTATAAGCTCCCAAGCTTTCTTTGTTGTTTGATCTATTGGATTTTTAAATGTACTTCCACCAGTCTTAATTTTTGAAGGTTGAGAATTATTTTTCTTTATAGCCAATTCTTCCATCAAATTTTTTATTTTATTTTTCTTTGATAAATCTCCTTTAAACGTGGCGCTTAAAAAAATTAAATATTCATCTAATTCTATCTTTCTATATTTAAATTTAATTTTGTTAGAAGGTATGATTTTAATATTACCATTTGCATCAATACATTGAAGTGAAATTAATTTATCTTTAAATTCTGTTCCAAAACACCCAGAATTCATTTGAAGGCCGCCACCAACTGAACCAGGAATACAGTACATAAATTCAAAACCACTTATTCCATTCTCTAATGCATATTCTGAAAGTTTTTTTTGTGAACAAGCTGAACCTGCTATAATAGTATCTGATTTTAGTATCGATAATGTACCAAAATTGCTGCTAAGTTTAATAATTACACCTTCATAAATATTGTCTTTAAATAATACATTTGAACCCATTCCTAATATGAACATCTTCCCTCTATTATTATATAATTTTAGGAATTCTTTTAACTCTATAAGATTTTTTGGTTTGAAAAAGATTTTTGATTTACCCCCTATATTAAACCAATTAAACTTCTTGATATCGATATTAAAAAATAGGTCTGCATCAAATTTTTTTTTAAATTCTTCAATATCTTTCAATTCCATATTAATTAAGATTTCTTACCCAATTAGTTACAGAGCCAGCACCCATAGCAATAAATATTTTATTTCCAAATGCTATGTTTTTGACAATTTTTTTTAACTCTATTTCATTTTTAAGCATTATTAAATTTACTTTAGAGTTTTTCGCAATTAGTTTTGCAAATGAATTATATGAAAATCCTAGCTTTATATTCTCACTCGCTTTATAAATGGGGCATAGTAAAATTGTATTTGCATTTTTAAAACACTTGGAAAATTCTTTTTTTAAATTTTTTACTCTTGAAATTCTATGCGGTTGGAAAATACAAATTATATCTTCTTTATCATATACTTTACTAACACCATCTAATACAGATGAAATTTCTGTTGGATGATGAGCGTAATCATCAAAAAATGGTACTTTATTAATTTTAAACAAGAAATTAAATCTTCTCTGCACCCCATTAAAGTTTTTTAAGCCTAGTTTTATTACTTTATCTGATACACCTATTGAAAATGCTAGGGCTAATGCAGATGTTGCGTTTTTGATATTATGCAAACCTAACAAAGGTATTGAAATATTTTTTATAATTTTTTTCTTACCAGGTATTTTAATTTTAATACTAAATTTTGAATAAGTTTTATTTTGAATTATATTGAAAATATGAAAGTTTGAATTCTTATTTATGCCAAATGTATAATAATTATTGTTTTTAAGTTTTGGCAAAATATTTTTTATATTTTGATCATCTAAGCACAAAAAAGCTTTTCCAAATGAGGGGGTCTTATCAACAAATTCTATAAACTTGTTTTTTAAATTTTTCATTGTTTTGTAGTAATCCAAGTGTTCATTATCAATATTGGTTATTATAGAGTAATTAAAAGGAATTTTTAGAAAGCTACCATCTGACTCGTCTGACTCTACTAAACTCCAGTCACTTTTTCCTAATTTAGCTGAACTTCCTATCGAATTCAAAACACCTCCATTTATTATGGTAGGATCTAGTTTTGCACAATTCAAAATGTTTGACAAAATTGATGTTGTCGTTGTTTTACCGTGAGATCCTGTCACAACAATATTTTTCATTAAAGAAACTATATGACCTAGTAATTCTCCTCTTTTATATATGGGCAATTTTAATTTTTTAGCATGCTTATATTCTGGATTTGATTTTTTTATGGCCGATGAAACTACTAACACAGTACAATTTTTTATATTTTGGCTCCTATGTTTTAGATAAATTGGAATTTTTCTTTTTCTAAGTAAATTAAGATTTTTATTATCAGATATATCACTTCCTTGTATTTTAAAGCCTAGGCTGTGCATTATTAATGCTAAACCACTCATTCCAATACCACCAATACCAACAAAATGAATTAATTCAGTTTTTCCAATATTAATTTTCATCTATAATTTCTATAATCTTATTATTTATATTATTCCAAGTATTATTATTATTAATTTTCTTGAGATTTTTAATTTTTTCACTGTAATTTTGATAATTGTTAAATATCTCAAGAAACATACTTGTAAATTTATCTTTTTCGAATTTACTCTGATTTATTAACCAGCAACAATTTTTTTTATGATAATATTCTGAATTATGGAATTGATGATTATCTTTTGCAGATGGGAGAGGTATTGAAACAAATGGGATATTTAAGAATGAAAGTTCACTTAATGTGCTTGCTCCTCCTCTGGTAATTGCTAAATCTATACCATTGTAAAGTTCATAAATATCATTAGTAAATTCAATAAATTTATAGCTTATATTTGATTTGTCATATTTACTTTTTATCAGAGCTAAATTATTCTTGTTTGATATTTGTTGAATAACCTCAATCTTTCGTTTTTTCGAAATTTCAATAATTAAATCTGTAATATTTTCATCAAAAAATGATGCTCCTTGACTTCCGCCAATAATAAGAATTTTTTTTGTTTCTTTTTTTAGGTCAATTGAATTTTTTTCTAAGTCATATATCTCTTTTTTTAAAATTGGTTCAACAACAACTTTTTTAGAATTATATTTTTTTGGAAAATTTTTTAAATTTTCATTGTAACAAATTATTTTTGTTGAAAATTTTAGGGCAAATCGGTTAGACCTGCCTAAAACATTATTGGGTTCAAACAAGAAAATTTTTTTTTTTAATATAAATGCAGCTAAACAAAACGGAAATGTCATATATCCACCAGTGCTAATTAAAATATTTGTTTTATTTTTTTTTATAAAACTAATAGATTTAAAAACATTTAAAAAATATTTAAATATATTAATCGGAAGTAAATAAGGTTTTAAAAATAAATTAGGTACATCTATTAATTCATATTTAAACTTATTGATATTTATAAATTTGCTTCCTCTCAAATCTGACACCAAACTTACTGAAAATTTATTTTTCAAATGCTCAAAAAAAGAAGTTGATGGTACTACATGACCACCAGATCCACCTGTAACTATAAGTATATTTTTCATACTAATCTAATTTTCTCTTCGTCAAATTTAATATTATTCCAGTTAAAATTGATGTTCCAACTATAGAGGAACCACCATAACTAATAAATGGCATTGTCATTCCTGTGGTAGGAAGCATTCTAATATTGACACCAATATGAATAAAAGTTTGTAAAAGTATTACTGAAATACTTCCAACCAGTATAAGTTTAAAATTGTTATTTTTTGTAAAATTTATTTTTTTTAAAACTCTATAAGAAAAAATTAAATAAAGTAATATTATACCAATTAATATAATTACCCCAAATTCCTCAGCGATCACAGAAATAATATAATCTGTGTGAGCTTCTGGTATTCTTGAATTTAAAGTGCCTTCTCCTATTCCTTTACCAAAAAAACCTCCACTGGATATAGCATCACTTGCTTTATCTGCCTGATAATTATTTCCACTAGAAGTATCTAAAAATGACATTAATCTTATTCTTATGTATTCAAATTTAGGCACTAAAAATACTAAAAAGAGAGTTAATGAACAAACTGCCAATAAAGAGATTGCAAAAAGAAATAAATTTATTCCTGAAACAAAAATAATTGCAAGCCATACAGAAATTATTAGTAATGTTTGTCCTAAATCTGGTTGAGATAAAAGCAGAATAATTATAGGTATTAAAACGACTGTGCTTAAAAAATACTTTAAATATAAGTTTTTTTTTTCCAAGGAAATTATTAACGAAATAACAATTACAAAAAAAGGTTTTAAAGTTTCAATTGGTTGAAACCTTGGCAATGATCCAATATCTAACCATCTCTTTGATCCCTTAACTTCTATTCCCATTAAAGGAACTAACAACAAACTAATAAAAGCAAACAAAAAAAGTATAACTGAAATCCTAATTAAAATTTTTTGATCTAGTAGAGAAAAAATTAAAATTAAAAGTATTCCCATACTTACAAAAATTAAATGTTTTAAAAAAAAATAGTAAGAATTTGTATTTAGTTTATCTGATGCTATTATTGAAGTTGATACTAAAGAAAAAAATAGACCTAATGAAAATAATAGGCTTATGATCAGAAAAATTGTTTTATCGATATTTTTCCACCAATCATAAAATGTATCAAAATATTTATTCATTATTTTTGTATATATTGTTTAATTAATGCATTAAATTCCTTGCCTCTATCTTCAAAGTTTTTATATTGATCAAAAGATGCAGCTGAAGGGCTAAATAAAATTGTAACCTTTCTTTTTAAATTCCTAAAATCAGGAATTAACTTAAGAGAATTTTTTAAATCTTTTGATAAATTAACTTTAAACTTATTTTTGAATAATTTAAAAAAAACATATCTATCTTTTCCATATATATATGCTTCCAGATTTTTATAATATTTTTTATTTAAATTAAATTTATCACCCTTCTTAAACAATCCTCCCAAAATCCAATAAATTTTTTCATTTGTCTCTAAAAAAGGAATAGTCGAAGATAATGTTGTTGATTTAG
>CACIGO010000016.1:0-18829 GCA_902586225.1 uncultured Pelagibacteraceae bacterium | reverse complement strand
TGCACTATTGGTTCCTAAGACCAACGCGTCTACCAATTCCGCCACTCGCCCAAATTATTGGTGCTTTATATATGATTGTTTATAATTGTCCAATTAGAATAATAGTGTAAAACATTAGCTTAATTGATATGAGCAAAACAAATATTGCAATTGTTATTTATCTCGTCGGTCTTGCATTAGGTGCAATCTTTTTAGATATATGGAGTGCTGAAACTAGTCCAAAAGCTTTATTAGGAATTGCATGGACAACTTTATTTGCTATTGCTTTATTCTTTGCTGAAAAAGAAAAAGAAGA
Source organism: uncultured Pelagibacteraceae bacterium (assembly GCA_902586225.1). GTDB lineage: Bacteria > Pseudomonadota > Alphaproteobacteria > Pelagibacterales > Pelagibacteraceae > Pelagibacter. The sequence goes on along the minus strand of CACIGO010000016.1, from coordinate 18,534 downwards.
AAAAAAAGATTAATTTTTCTTTATTAATTCACTTATAAAAAGTTCACCATCACCATCATCAACAGCTTTTTTATAAAATGATTTTGATAAATCAGATAATTTTTCTGCATTATCCATTCCTTTTAATAAGTCCGTTATATATGTTAAATCTTTTAGTGTATTAGTCGCTGTAAACTTAAAACCTGTGTAATCATCCTCTAAAACTTTATCAAAAATTCTCTTTAAAGCATTAGAATTACCTGAGCCTAATTGGGCTACCTTATAAAGTTTATCTAAATCAATATTCAACTTTTTTGCAGCTTTTATTAATTCAATTACATATGTGGCTGTTCCTAAAGATAGAAAATTATTTAATAATTTTGTTTTCGCACCATTTCCAATCCCTCCAAAATGATAATAATTTTTACAAAAACATTTTAAAAGTTCTTCTGATCTTTTTAAATTTTCCTCAGATCCACCAACAATTCCCCCCAATATTCCCTCTTCTGCTTGAACAGGACCTCCCATTACAGGGCACTCTAAATAAGGAATATTATTTGCATTTAATATTTGCTCCATTTCAATAGATCCATTTTGATTATGAGTAGTAATATCAATGACAATTGTTTTATCAGACAGTAATGAAACTATTTTTTTTCCAATTTCATGTGCAATTGGAGAATTTGTTACGCATAAAAACAGAGCATCTAACCCACTTTTACAAAGTTCATCATAGGATTTAACTTCTTTTGCACCCTCTTTAACTATTCTATCAATTGGCTTTCTGTTCTTATTGGCAATTACAAATAATTCATGATTATTTTTAAGGATGTTATTTGCGATACCAAATCCCATCCATCCAACACCTATAAATCCAACTTTCATGTAGTATAATTTTAATTAAATATTTAAAAATTGCGATAATATTTTCAGATTTAAAACCATATTATTTTTAATTTTTTTTATTTTTTGAAGCGGAATTTAAATTTGTTAAGATTTCCTTGAAACTAATCAAGTTTGACTCTATATTTTCAATGATATCAGAGGCAAGAACATCGGGATCTGGTAAATTTTCAAAATCAATTAATTCTTTATCTTTTAACCAAATTATATCAAGGTTTATCTTTTCCCTTTTAATCACATCATTGTAGGAAAATCTTCTCCATCTTCCCTCTGGATTATTTTTCTCATGCCATGTTTCTTTCCTATTATATCTATTGCTAGCATTAAAACATTTTATAAATTCTTTAAAATTTTCAAATTTAAGAGGTTTCTTTTTTAATGTGTGATGAATATTGGTTCTATAATCATAAATCCATATTTCTTTTGTCCAAGGATCTTTGCTAGAAATTTTAGAATCAAAATATATGACATTCGCTTTAACACCAGGCTTATAAAATATACCAGTTGGTAATCTTAAAATTGTATGAAATTCTGTTGTATCAAGAAGTTTTTTTCTTATTGCTTCTCCTGCGCCACCTTCAAACAAAACATTATCAGGGACCACCACCGCGGCTCTGCCATCACTTTTAAGTATTGTTTTAATATGTTGAATAAAATTTAATTGCTTATTAGAAGTTATGGACCAAAAATCTTGTCTATTATAAGTTAAATCCTCTTTTTCATCTTCACCTTCGTCATTTGTAAAACTTAATGAACTCTTTTTTCCAAAAGGAGGGTTGGCTAATACAATATCATATCTTTCGCCATCATCAGAAACTAAAGCATCTTTAGAAGATATAGAGCTTTCGCTGTCAATTGATCCAATATTATGAAGAAACATATTCATTAATGCTAACCTTCTTGTATTTGAAACAATTTCATTTCCAAAAAATGTTTTATTTTTAAGGAATAATTTCTCACTCTTGTCCATTTTATTATTAGCAATTAAAAAATCATAAGAAGATAAAAAAAATCCTCCAGTTCCACATGCGGGATCAGCAATTGTTTTTTTGACTTCTGGTCTGACAGTTTCAACAATTGCTCTAATTAATGCTCGAGGTGTAAAATATTGTCCTGCACCAGATTTTATATCTTCAGCATTTTTTTCTAATAAACCTTCGTATATTTTGCCTTTGATATCTGACCCTAATGTTACCCAACTTATTTCATCAAGCATTATAATCAATTTATGCAATTTTGCAGGATCCTGTATTTTGTTTTGAGATTTTGAGAAAATTGCACCTAACATACCTTTTTTGTTTGCCAATTCTCTGAGCAATTTTATATAGTGATCTTCAAGTTCTGAACCTCTTTTTGCCTTTAAGGTCGCCCAACTAAATTCTTTTGATATATTAATCTGTCTATTATATGGAGGTCTACTATACTCATCTACCATTTTTAAAAAGATAAGATATGTTATTTGTTCGAGGTAATCTCCGTAGCTAACTCCATCATCTCTAAGTGTAGTGCAAAAATTCCATACTTTGTTAATTATGCTTTCGGTATTTATCATAAGTTAATTCTAATAAATTTCCTTTCCTAAAAATATAGATCTTAATAATGAAAATTTGTAATATTCAATTTCTTTTAATTGCTCATCGAGAGAATCGTGAATATTTTCAATTACAGATATTTTTTTTTCTAACTCCTCAACAATAAAGTTTGCTTCCTCAATACTACATAACGGTACAGGGGTATTTTTTATGATATCTAGATTTAAATTTGGTTGAACACCTCCCGACGCCTTTTCCCGTAAAGAATAATAGTTTTTTTGAAAAAAAAGCTTCAGATATTTTTTCAGTTTGCTAGCTGTCCTATTCATAACAATTGCTGCAATTGCTTGATTAGTAGTAGCTTTAATTTTGAGCTCAGAACATTTGCCTCTTGTTTTGCCCTCTCCATACATTGCTAATAACAAAGTATTTGGAGGGTATAATCTCAAATTAGTTTTATCATAAGCTTCTTTAGTTATATATTCATCACAATCTTCGATAAAATTTTTATTTAATGCTCCGCTAGTAAGCCATGGAATATTTCCATTTAAATAATATTTTGTCTCACTTTTTAATGGTGTAGCTCCAGTACCTAATATAGAAATATCTTTTACTCTCACCCACTTCCATTGTTTTGGTATAGTATCTAAATTTTTTTGCAGAAGTTCCAATGCCTCAGGATCAGAAGGAACAAATTTTTTAGGTTTTTTTTTATCTTTTTTATTTAAGAGTTTTTTTTCTTCAAGATATATTTCTTCATATTCTATTTTTATTTTGGAGAGTAATTGATCAATATTTCCACATTTATTCTTTTTTCTCCAACTGTCTGAAATTCTTCCTAAAAAAGCATTATTCATTAAAGATTGTCTAAAGTATTTTAATTTTTTTTTAGTAATATTTAAATTATCTTCAATCAAAGTTATCTTTTTAAATTCATCATTTAAAAAACTAACTATTCTTTCTTGTGTTTTTAAAGGTGCAATTGGAAAATCATAGTTCCACAGCAAATCTGGGTCTACATGAGGAGTTCCACTGCCTTTAGCTTTTTTATTAATCTCATAATATTTAGATTTAAGAAAGTAATAAGCATACAAATTATTAACTTTTGGAAATTTAATTCTTACAAGCGTGCTTCCTAATGCACCGTTCATACCTTTTCCAACTAATCCTGACCTTGAACCATCCCAAACCATTAAAAAGTCTGTATCAAAACATTCTCTAATACCCTCGCCGTCAGTCCATGAGTTTATAATCCCTTTTTCAAATGACTGTATATCGATATAGGGAATATTAAATTTTTTTGATTTTGATTTAGATAAATTTTTTGGTTTCTTTCCTTTCTCATTTATTACAAACTTACCAAGTTTAATAATATTCCAGTCATCTGGAAGGAAACTTTTTGTTTTAATCATGCTGCTAATTCTGAATTTAATTCTAAAATTAATTTATCATTATTTTCTCCAAATAATTCATAAAACTTACCTAGGCCTCCTTTGCTGTCAAAAGGAGCTATATTAAAATCATCATTATGAATATTAAAAGAAGTAGAAATATGATCTCTTATCATTCTTAACCATTCCATTTGTTCTTCATTAAATTTTTTAGTATTTCCAGAATGTCGTTTCATAATCCAATTCATAAAGTTTCTACTAACTACATCATGATAGTTCTCTATTTTATCGTCAATACCACACACTCTTCTTATCAAAGAAACTAGAGCTGTTAATTCTGAAGTTGGACTATTCTTTTTAACATCATCGAGCCTGCTATATGCCTGCCAGATAAATAAAGGTGATAAATTAGGCTTGTCCTTTTTAAGTTTATTAAAAACTTGATTTATCATTTCAAAAGTTACATCTCTACGTCTAAATGGTTGGTTAAAAAATATCTCTAGTGCATCAATTTCATCTTTTTTGGAATTTAAATATTCAGTAAATTCAGTAACTATATTTTGAGTTTTTTTAGATATGTCTTTATCCCAACCAAATCCTGTAACAGTATCCAGTGTTTCATGATCTATAATTTGTTCTTTTGATTTCCTAATATTGTCAATTAATTCTATAAATTCTCCATTTATTTTCTTTGAAGCTTCATCAATTAAAATTTCTTTAGCATTTTTTATATTATCACTTATTGAGCTCTGTTGTGTATTTGGTTCAACAATCTGTTTTGCTTTTGATTCAATATTATCTGGATCAATTGCATCAAATAGTTTTGAAACAATGTTAGATAGATCTATACCACCTGTAAAATCTCTTATTATTTTTTTATCTTCATCATTAAGCTGTTTATTCAGTCTTGCTAATCTTCCAGCGAAAGAACTTACTATATCTTCATCTTTGGAACCCATAACTAAGCTCATTCCAAGATCTTTAAGTGGTACAGAAGGTTTTGTTATTATTGGTTGGCTTGCTGTTTTTAAAGATTTAGTAACACCAATTGCATCAACTATTACGTAGTGAGTTTTTGCAGATTTTGCAGAAGGTGTAACTTTTCTTAAATCATCCATATTTAAAGTTCGGGTTCCACGGCCCTTCATTTGTTCAAAATAATTTTTACTTTTTATATCTCTCATAAATAGCAAACATTCTAATGGTTTGACGTCAGTACCTGTTGCTATCATATCGACTGTTACTGCAACTCTTGGATTATAACTATTTCTAAATTGAGAAAGAATAGATTTTGGATCCTCATCAACTTTGTAGGTAAGTTTTTTACAAAATGCATTTCCTTCACCAAATTCTTCTCTGACGGTTTGTATAATATCATCAGCATGACTGTCTGTTTTTGCAAAAATTAATGTTTTTGGAACCTCTTTCCTTTCAGGAAATATTTCTGGCAACTGTTCTTTAAAAGTTCTTAGTATTGTTCGGATTTGATCTGGATTAACTATATCTCTATCAAGTTGTTTTGAAGAATATTCTTGATCTTCATCTTGTTGTTCCCATCTTTTTTTTCTTGAAAGCGTCTCTCTTTTTTCAACATGTTGTTTTGCTTTAATTTTTCCACCTTGTTGTGTGATAGCTGTATCTATAATATAAATCTCATTACCTACATTCACTCCATCTGCAACTGCTTTTTCATGACTGTAATCACTGACTATATTTTTTTTAAAAAAACCATAAGTTCTATTATCTGGTGTAGCCGTTAGTCCAATTAATTTAGCATCAAAATAATCTAATACTTGTTGCCACAAATTATAAATTGACCTGTGACACTCATCAATAAATATAAAATCAAAAAATTCTGGAGGTATTTTTTTGTTGTATACTATTGGTAATGGTTCCTTAGTTTGTATTAATTCAGCTGGATTTATTTCTTCAGCTTTTTCATCCATTTCCTTATCTTTTAAAATTGAGTACAATCTTTGAATTGTGCTTATGCATACTTGTGAGTCTTTTGCCACATAGGAGGACTTTAATCTTTGGACATTATACAATTCTGTAAATTTACGATTGTCATCTAAAGGATTATATGAAAACATCTCTTGCTCAGCTTGCTCACCTAAATTTTTTGTATCTACTAAAAATAAAATTCTTTTTGCTTCACCATATTTTATAAGTCTATACATTGAGGTTATAGCTGTATAAGTTTTACCTGCACCAGTAGCCATTTGTATTAAAGCTCTAGGCTTGCTTTCCTTGAATGATTTCTCCAAATTTGAGATTGCTAATTCTTGGCAATCTCTTAATTTTAAAATAGATGCTGGTTTGTTATCAGGATTGAGTAAAGGCATATTATCTAATCTACCTGCTAAACTTTTATCTTGATCTATCCATTCAGCTAAAGTTTTGGGTTGATGAAAGTTAAAAACTTCTCTTGAACGTGGTCTTGGATCTCTTCCGTCCGTAAATCTTACAATTATTCCAGTGCTCTCATATAAAAAAGGAAGCGGGATTTTGTTATTTAACCATTTTAAATTTGCAGAAGCATAGCTTTCTGTTTGAGTTTCGTGTTGAGTTAGACGTTGTCCTTCTTCTTCTCTCTTTGCCTCAATAATTCCAATTGCTTTTTTATTAACAAAGAGAACATAATCAGCTGGTCCTACATCTGTTTGATATTCCTTTACTGCCTGACCATCACCAATTTCTAAATTAATTTTATTTTTTTCTTGTATTACCCAACCTGAGCTTCTTAATAATTTATCTATATTATCTCTAGCTCTTTGCTCTGGATTTTGATTTTTAGTCATTTCTAATTAAAGATATTACATTTTTAAATATGAAAGACATATCATTAAATATCACTACATAGTTTCTATACTTCCTATAAATTTATAATCTTTATCTATAACTACAATTTCACCAGATGAAGTGCCAAAATTTAACATTTCTGAAATAACTACAAAATGTGTTACTAAAATAAGATTTTTCTCACTATTCCAGTTAGATATATATTTTTTTAAACTAATAATTTGTTCATCTTTATATTTATAAAACTTCTCTTGATAAAAAGAGTTTAAACCTTTGAAGGTTTCATAATTATTAAAGGCAAATCTTGCAGTATCTTTGCATCTACACCACTCACTGGATAACACTTTATCAATTTGAATATTATTATCACTAAATAATATTCCAATTTTTTTTGATTGCTCTATGCCCTCTTGATTTAAATTTCTTTGAGTATCACATTTTGTTAAATCAATATTGTCAGGGTCTCCATTTCCTGGTGCAAGTGAATGTCTTATAAATACAATTTTCCCACCCTTCTGCAGTTCGCTTATTACTAAATCATTAGCCTGTGAATAATTTGAATTAAAAATACTTAGCAAAAATAAAAGAATAAAATTTATATATTTCATAAACGACAATTAAATTTTTATCTGTATTTTTTATAATAGAGCTTTCTGAACTGATAATTTCCAACCATTTATTAAATCGTTCCTAACTTTTCGGTTTATTTTAGGCTTAAAAATTTTATCTTTTTTCCATTTCCTCTTGATTTGATATAATGATTTAAATAATCCAATTTGATATCCAGCTAGTAAAGCTACTCCTAAACCAGTTGTTTCTAATACCTTTGGTCTTTCTGTATTTATATTTATGATGTCAGATAAAAATTGCGAAAACCAGTTGTTTTTTACCATGCCTCCATCAATCTTAAGTTTAGTTGGTTTTAAACCATCTTTTTTCATTGCATTAAATAAATCATTACTTTGATAGGCAACTGACTCTAATACTGCTCTAACTAAGGTTTTCCAATCACTATTTCTTGTTAAACCTGTTATTACCCCTCTTGCATCAGGCCTCCAATAAGGTGCTCCCATTCCACTGAAGGCAGGCACAACGTATACACCCTCATTATTTTTTTTTGATTGAGCAATTGTTTCCGTATCAAAAGCATTGTTAATAAATTTTAATTTATCTCTTAACCATTGTACACCTGCACCTGCAATAAAAATAGATCCTTCAAGAGCATAAGTATTTTTTCCATTCAATCTGTAACATATTGTTGTTAATAATTTATTTTTAGAATAAATTTTTTTTGAACCAGTATTCATTATGACAAAGGCACCAGTTCCATATGTGCTTTTTACTGAACCTCTTTCAAAGCATGACTGTCCTACTGCAGCTGCTTGTTGGTCTCCTAGAACTGCTGATATTGGTATTTCACTGCCGACAATTCTCTTACTTGTTAAACCAAAATTATCAGCTGAATTTTTAACTTTTGGCAAAATATTTTCAGAAATTTTAAGTTTTTTTAAGATTTCTTTATCCCATTTATTATTATTAATGTTAAATAACATGGTCCTACAAGCATTAGTTGCTTCTGTTAAATGATGTTGCCGATTAGTAAGTTTCCAAATAAGGAAAGTATCAACAGTACCAAATAATAAATTATTTGATTTTAAAAGTTTCTTAACATTTTTTACGTTTTCTAGTATCCATTTAATTTTAGTTGCAGAAAAATATGGGTCAATAAATAATCCAGTTTTTTTTCTAAAAATTTTTTCATAATTTTTTTTCTTTAACTCTTCACAATAGTCTTGGGTTCTTCTATCTTGCCAAACAATTGCGTTGTAGACTGGTTTTCCTGTTTTCTTATTCCAAAGAATAGTTGTCTCTCTCTGGTTAGTTATTCCTATACTTAATATTTTTCCTCTTAATAGTGATGCTTTTTTTATTACTTTTTTCAACGCTTTTAGAGTTGTAAGCCAAATTTCGTTTGGATTATGCTCCACCCATCCATTTTTTGGAAAATATTGATTAAATTCAAACTGGGATGTAAATTTTATATTACCATCTAAATCAAAGAGAATTGCTCTAGTTGATGTTGTGCCTTGGTCAATAGCAACAAGAAATTTTTTCACAATTTAAGTCTATACCTAAATTTTTTTTTCTAAAAGTAAAAACTAATACAAGCTGGAAGGATATGAAATTTAAATTATTTAGTGAAAGATTGAGTTGAATATTCTGACAAGGGAAGTTTTGATAAAGTTTTTATCTTTTTGACATAATCTACAAAAGATTGAGCATAGCCGAGATATGTATTTACTACTCTTCCTTGCTTAGATATAATTCCAAAAGTTTTATATCCATCTTTACCAGCTGCAATATAGTTATTTGTTGCTACTGTATAAGTCTTACTTGGATTTATCTTTACCCAACTCTTGTCTGTTCTACCCTTAAACTCTAAATTTATCACTCTATTTCCTTTACTATTGCTTGCTTGAACATCCCATCTCAATCCAGCAGCATATGGATAGGCTCCTGTAGAACCATCTGGAGTTAAAGCATAATCAATTGAGTCTTCCAAAACATTTTTAATTTCTTCTCCACTCATTTTCAATTCTACAATAGTATTACTGAAAGGTAATAAAGTATACGCGTCCCCAATTGTAATATTGCCTTCTTTTATATCTATTCTTGTTCCACCACCATTTTGAATTGCAATATCACTTAATTTGGACATTTCTCTGAAGGCGTGTGCTACAATATTCGAAATATCGGATCCATTTTTTTCAGTCTTTGATACATCACAAAGTTTTGACTTTCCTTGTCCAGGAATTCTTTCAAGACATAAATCATCAGTTACTCTGCCAATTACTTCACTGCTTTTTTCTTTAACTTCATTTTTGTATTTTTCTAATATTTTTGATGCTTGTGCGTCAGCCTCTACGATTGAAATATTTGGATTAACTTCGATAGCCTTGTATACGGCTTCTCTATAATTACCATCTATCTCAACTCTTTTTCCATTTGAATCTTTTCTCTTAAAGGAATCATCTAACATTATATGTGGTATTCCATCACATGACTTGATGGTGCCATCGTTATTAAACTCGATATTAAGTTCTCCAACAATTTGAGAATATTCCCATGCTGTAACTATACAAACATCTTCCTCATTTTTATTTTTGACTACAGTTGGGTAGGCCCCATTAGAATTTAGTCCTACATTATCGAAATCTCCAGTTAGACTATGAGAATCACCTCCAACTATAACATCAACATCTGTGAGAAGTTTAGCCATGTTAATCTCATTTTTATATCCATAATGAGTTAAAAGAATTATCTTATTGATTCCTTGTTGTTTAAGCTTATTTATATTTTCTTGTGCTGAATTAATTTCATCTAAAAATAAAGTTGTGTCGTCTGGATTTGATGACTCTCTCGTTTTTTTTGAGATCACAATTCCAATTACTCCAATTTTTTGATTTCCTTTATTGATTATAGTGTAAGGTTTAATTTTTTTTGACAAAGGTGAGTTTATTTTTGCTTTAATGTTTGCTGACAAAACTGGAGTCTTACACTTATCAGTATGAAGATAATCTAAAAACTCAACTAAACTCTTATCACCATCATCAAATTCATGATTTCCTATAGCGAAAGCATCAAAACAAATTTGATTCATCATTTCTGCATCTGCTTTGCCCTTGAAAAGAGTGTAATATAATGTCCCTGTAATAGCATCACCCGCATGAAGCTTGATAACATTTTCATTTTTTAATTTTAATTCTTTAAATTTTGCTACGACAGATGGAAAACCGCCTGATACAACTCTCGTCTTTTCACCATCTAAATTTAAATCAAGTCTTTTATTTGGTTCCAAATGAGAGTGATGATCATTTATATGTAAAATGGTAATTTTATCTGCTAAAGCTGATGAACTTAAAATAAGTGAAAAAATAATTAAAAATAATTTCATGACGGGATAATCGTTATAAAATATGAAAGTATTTTTACTAAAAAGTGAAAGATTTATTAAAAAAATTTAAACTAATTATTACTTATGCTCGATAAAAAACAATTTTAAATTTGATGAAAATTTTAATAATAACAAATAATCATATCTATTATGAGCTGATTGAGTTTGGGGCTTAAAGAATATTTAGAATTAAAAACTGTTACAGACTGGAAGGATTAACACTTTTAAATTCTAACATGTTCTCAAAAGTACACATTTCAGGTTTTGAAAAAGTAATTTTTGGAAATTTTTTACTAAAGTCTAAAAATAGTTTTTTATTAAATTCAATTAAATTACTTATTTCAATCTCACTAAGCTCTCTTAAGATATATGCCAAAGTAATATGAAAAGTATATCTTTGATGGTTTTCAAATTTAATTTTTAATAAGCTACTTAGTTCATCTCTACAATTTCTTAATATTTTTTCATCCTTTTCAGAATATGGTTCTAAAATAATACTGTATCCTCCAAAAAACATTTTTAGTTTAAGATTGAATTCTTTTGGAAAGATATAGTTCTGAATTCTTCTATTTAATTCAACAGCTATATCTTTATAATCCATATCAGGATCTATATCTGATGGCCAATAATTAGTGTCTTTTGTATTAAAATTACAACAATCAAATAATGTCATATGAAAACTGGATGGAGGTAAATAGAAGTAAGTTTTTTTGGGGTTAAAATTCTCTATATTTTTTTGAAAACTAATAATTTGATCAGATAAATTAGTATTAAGAGGAATATTGCAAATTATTGTGCAGCCTGGAAATGGTAAAGGATTTCCTCTATCATCAAATTTATTTTCTGCACCTTTTAAAGTATATCCTTCAAGTTTTCCTGCTAAAAATTTCTCTTGGTTATTAACTATATTTAAATCCATTAAGATAAACTAAAACCATTTTATATTTTCTTTCTCACAAAGTTCTTTCAACCTTAATGGATAATCTGTCATAATACCATCTACACCGTACTCAACCATCTTTAACATTTCGTACTCTTTGTTTACTGTCCATACATTTACTGGCAATTCTTCTTGATGAGAAATATCGACAAGTTTTTTTGTAATGTCTTTTCGGTATGGATGCCAAGCTTTTCCACCTTGTGACTTTATAATTTTTGGCAATTCATGATCTTCATAATAAGGCAAAAAACTCAACCATGGAGATCTGTTGTAAATAGTTTGATTAATATTAATTCCTGTCAAATGTTGAGTTAAGTAAGCTCTTGGAATTTCAGGATACTGATTTTTAATTACTGATAAAGTTCTCCAATCAAATGATGAAACGATTATTTTATCTTTTAAAGATGATTCATTTATATCGTTCATAATTAATTTTACTGTATCTTCTGGTTCTGGTGTCAAATTTTCTTCCTCTGGTGTAGATTTAATTTCTAAATTTATTAATAATTTTTCAGATTTATTTTTTGAAGACATTTCTAATAATTCAGAAAGTTTTGGTATTCTTTGGTTTTCTAATTTTTTTTGATTAATAAATCTTCTTCCGTATCTGGATAATTTATTTACTGAACCTACATCAAACTTTGAAAGTTCTGCATAAGTTAAATCAAATATTTTTAAATTTTCATCCTCTATCCAATTCCCCTCATTATCTTTTGTTCTGCTTGGATCTAATCTAAAATCATGAGCAATAACTGGTACAAGATCCTTAGAAATTAATATATCTGTTTCGTATGCATTAATATTGTTTTCAAATAAGTATTTAAAACTTTCTAGAGTGTTTTCGGGAAGATCTCCTCTTGCTCCTCGGTGACCATAAATTTTTATATGATTTGGTTTGCTTAAAATCAAAATTAATTAACTCTTTTGCCAGTGCTTTTATCAAAAATATAATATTTATTGTTCTCAATATTAAGACTTAGATCAGCACCTTTTTCAATAGTTAGATTTCCCGGACACCTATAACAAAAGTCTTTTTTGTCTTTTAATTGACCATAAACAAGATTATCCGAACCAAGTTGTTCCACTAAGTCTACTTTTAAATTAATTAAACTATTTTCACTTTGACTTAAATGTTCAGGTCTTATTCCTAATTTTACTTCTCCCTCAAAGTCACTATCAATATCTTTAATTTCAAAACCTTCTGCAGATAATGTTTTATTTTTTATATTACCATCTAAAAAATTCATTTGAGGTGAGCCAATAAAACCAGCAACAAATAATGATTTTGGATTATCATATATCTCAATAGGAGTTCCAAGCTGTTCAATAATTCCATTGTTAATAACTGCTAATCTATCAGCAAGTGTCATGGCCTCTACTTGATCATGCGTAACAAATATGCTTGTTACTCCAACTTTCTGCTGAAGTTTTTTGATTTCAAGTCTCATCTGAATTCTTAATTTTGCATCTAAATTTGAAAGAGGTTCATCAAATAAGAATATTTTTGGATTTCTAACAATTGCTCTACCCATTGCAACCCTTTGCCTTTGACCTCCGGATAACATTGAAGGTTTTCTCTGTAAATAATCTGAAATTTGTAACAGCTTAGCTGCATCATTTACTTTTTGCTCAATTGTTTCTTTGTCAATTCCTCTGTTTTTTAGACCATAAGCCAAGTTATTATAAACATTCATATGTGGGTATAATGCATAGTTCTGAAACACCATTGCTACATCTCTTTCAGACGGATCTACCTCATTAATTAATTTTCCATCAAGATTAATATCACCCTCTGTAATATCCTCTAAGCCTGCAACCATTCTTAATAAAGTTGATTTTCCACATCCACTAGGTCCTACAAAAACCATAAACTCACCTTCATCAACACTTAATGAAGTTTCATGAACAGCCTTAGTTCCATTTGGGTAAATCTTAGTCACATTTTTTAAATCTAAAAAGCTCATTTATTTCTCCGTTTGAATTAATCCTTTTATGAACCATTTTTGTAAAAATACTACCACTAAAACTGGTGGGATCATTGACAAAATGATATACGCAAATCTTTCTGCAGTTCTTGGCAGAGCAACTCCTTCATAGCTTTCTGTGTAAATAATCTTCATTCCCATTACAACAGTCCAGTATTCTTCTGCAGTTGTCATTATTAGTGGCCATAAATATTGGCTGTATCCATATACAAACATAAAGATAAACATTGCTGCTATCATGGTTTTAGATAATGGAACCAAGAAATCTATGAAAAAACTCCAAGCATTTGCTCCGTCTAATTTTGCTGACTCCAAAAGTTCATCTGGAATTGTTTTATAAAATTGTCTGAAGAAAAATGTTGCTGTAGCTGAAGCAACTAATGGAAGGATAAGGCCTGTATATGAATTTGTTAAACCTAAATCAGATACAATTTTATAGCTTGGAAAAATCCTTACCTCCAAAGGAACAAGTAGAGTAATAAAGATTAACCAAAAAATTGGTACAGCTAATTTAAATCTATAATAAACCAAAGCATATGCTGACATTGCTGAAATAACTACCTTAAGTGTTGCAATTCCTAATGCCATTATAAAACTATTAATAAACATTTTTGCAGCAGTCACTTCTTCTGACCAACCACCTTTTTCATTTAAAACTTCGTTATAGTTTCTTGCTAGCTGATCACCTATATGAAACTTCATACCTTCGGTTAATATAGTTACAGTGTCATGCGAAGAACTTGCAAAAGATATCCAAATAGGAACTACCATTAACAAGACTCCTAGTATTAAAATAATATGAGCAATTATTTGAAGTGGTTTAATTTTCATTTATCTTGAAAAACCCCCTTAATAAAATATTTCTGCAACACAATTATAATTAAAATTGGTGGCACCATAGACATCATCACGAAAGCAAAACGATGAACAATTGAACCCGACATCATTTTTAATCCCATAACCACTGTCCAATATTGTTCTGAAGTTGTTACCAATAATGGCCATAGATACTGATTGTAGCCAAAAACAAACATAAATATTAACATCGCTACAATCATTGTTTTTGACAAAGGAATTAAAAAATCAACAAAAAATCTCCAGGTATTTGCTCCATCAAGTTTTGCGGATTCAAGTAATTCATCTGGAACGGTTTTATAAAATTGTCGAAAGAATAATGTTGCTATAGCTGATGCTGAAATAGGAACTATTAATCCAAAGTAAGAATTCACTAGATTAAGCTCAGCCATTACTGAATAAGTAGGGAAAATTCTTAACTCTAATGGTACTAAAATTGTAATAAATATAATCCAAAACAATAATGTTGCATATTTTATTCTGTAATAAACCAACGCGTAAGCAGCCATTAAAGATGTAACAACGGATAATATTGCAACTCCTGTAGCCATGATAAAACTATTAAAAAACATTTTTAATGCTGTTATCTCTTTAAAAAAACCACCCTGATATAATAAAACTCGTAAGTAATTTTCATAAAAGCTATCTCCTAAAAACATTTGGAGACCATTCATATTAATCATTGAACTCGTGTGCGTAGAGCTAGCAAAAATCATCCATACAGGAACTAACATGATTAGTATTCCAATGAGTAAAATTAAATGTGAAAAACTTGATGTGATAAATCTAGTCATTAATTATAATGTATTTTCCCTTCGATATATCTAAATTGAAAAATCGTAATTACTAATACAATCAACATCATCATTATTGATTGAGCTCCTGCACTTCCTAAATCCAGTCCTCTAAATCCATCCATGTAAGCTTTATAAACTAGAGTTCTTGTTTCACCGGAAGGAGCACCTATTGTTGTGGTATCAATAATTCCAAATGTATCAAAGAAAGCATACGTTATATTAATAATTATTAAAAAGAATGTAGTTGGCATTAATAATGGGAATGTAATTGTCCAAAATCTTCTAAAACTATTTTTACAGTCAATCATTGATGCTTCAATTACAGATTTTTGTATAGCTTGAAGTCCAGCCAAGAAGAAAATAAAATTAGCACTGATTTGCTTCCAAGAACCAGCTATGATTACGTAAATATAAGAGTCGAACACACTTTCGTACCAATTAAATCCCCACAGTTCGTGAAATAAATGATAAAGAAGACCAAATCTTTCACTAAAAAAATAATTTGCCATTACACCGACTACCGCAGGCGCAATTGCATAAGGCCAAATTAAAAGTGTTTTGTAAGTGCTTTTACCATGCATTACATTATTAGCCTGAACGGCAAGTAATAATCCAATTGAGCCTGTAATTAACGTAATAACAAAACTATAAATAATAGTAAATTTGAAAGCTATGAAATAAGCTGGATCATCAAAAATAAATAAAAAATTGTCAAACCATACAAACTTCGATCCAAATCCAAAAGCATCTTGCATTGTAAATGCATCTCTAAAGGTTTGTATGATTGGCCAATATAAAAAAATTAACAATATACCTAGCTGCGGAGCTAAGAAAAGATATTGTGAATAGCTAGATTTGAATTGGACTTTTTTCATACTTTTGTAAAAATAAATAAGGAGGGTAAATTAATACCCTCCTTATTGTTTTAATTATTCTTACAAAGTTTTAGCAAATTGCTTTAACAATTTAGCTGCACCTTTGTCCATATTCTGCAATCCTTTTTCGATTGATATTTTGCCGTTTAACATTGGCTCAATATTTTCGTAAATTACTTCACGAATTTGGGGCCAGTTACCAGCTCTATATCCACCAGGAATAGTTGAACCTTCTAAGCTTAATTGTTCACCAACTGCTTTATGATATGGAGAAGCTCTATAGAAATTTATAGTTTCAGCTAACTCTATACCACCTTTAGTCACTGCAGAGTAACCAGTCATATTGTGATAATACAGATCCATTTCTGGAGAACCCATAAATTCTATAAATTTAGCAAGTCCTTTGTACTCTTCCTCAGTATGACCATTTAAGATCCAGTTAGCAGCACCACCTATAAAAGTTGGATACTCTTTTCCTTTGGTTACTGAATCCCAGTAAGGAATATGATTAACTGTAAAGTTTGGAACAACACCTTTCATTCCACCAAATGATGCAGCAGAACCAAACCAAAATGCAGCTTCACCTGCTATAAATGGTGCTTGATTGTCTCCCCACGCTCTTCCTTTATAGCCATATAAACCTTTATCATACCATTCTTTAACTTTCTTCCAATGATAGACAAATGCATCAGTTTCAGCGAATAAAGTTTTTGTAGGAACAGCATCGTAACCATTATTTCCATCTAACATTAATAAATTATGTCTAGAAAAGAAATTTTCAGTCCAAATCCATGGACTATGACTTTGAACTAAAGGAATGTATCCAGCAGCTTTGATTTTTGGAGCCATGGCCTCAAATTCTTCATAAGTTTTTGGCACAGATTCAATTCCAACCTCTTTCAAAATGTCCATGTTTGCATACATCAAACAAGTTGAACTATTGAAAGGTACACCAATCATTTTTCCATCAGAGTCGGCATAGAAATTTTTAATGCCTGGAATATAGTTGTCAGCATCTACATCAATGCCATATTTCTTAGCCATTTCTTCAAAACCGATAACAACACCATTTTTTACTTGAGCTACCATGATTGCAGCACCAGCATCATAAACCTGTGAATAGTGTGGTTGGTCGCCTGCTCTAAATGCAGCAATAGTTGCCGCCATGTTATCTTCATAACTTCCTTTTCCTGTAGGAATGACCGTATATTGATCTTGTGAAGCGTTAAATCTATTTGCAATTTCAATAATTACATCACCAAGAAAACCACTGTTTCCGTACCACCAATGAATTTCTGTTTTTGAATAACTGTGTGATGTAAAAGAGAAAGTAAATAGAATTGTTAAAACACTAAGTATTTTTTTCATATCTATCCTTCTGTTAAGTTTATTTAATTTTTTATTAATACTTTATTAATGTTAAGATATTATGAAATTGTAAATAATTGCATTTAAAAATTTTAAATTTCTAAAAGAGGTTGTATATTTTAAAACAAATCATAATTTAAATGTCTAAAAAATTTGATTTATTCATAATAGGTGGCGGTATAAACGGTGCAGGTATTGCAAGAGATGCTGCAGGTAGAGGTTTATCAGTTTGTTTAGCTGACAAAGGTGAGATTGGAGGAGCAACCTCATCTTGGTCGACAAAATTAGTACATGGTGGTCTTCGTTATTTAGAAAATTATGAATTCAAACTAGTTAGAGAATCTCTGAAAGAAAGAGAAATAGTTTATAAAATTGCCAGACATATTTCCAAACCGATTCCTTTTATAATTCCTTATGCAGATAAAATTCGACCAGCCTGGTTAATTAAAATTGGTTTATTTTTGTATGATAATTTAGGTGGCAAAAGCAATATACCAAAATCAAAAACGTTTGATCTTACAAAAAAATTTTCAAATATTCTTAAGCAAAAATACAAAACTGGTTTTCAATATTTTGACATACAAATTGACGATAAAAAATTAACGAAACTAAATGCTAAAGATGCAAAAAGAAATAAAGCTAAAATACTAGAATATAACAAAGTTAAAAAAGCTGAAATTATTGGCAATGAATGGATTATTAGTCTTGAAAAAGGTGAAAAAGTAAAATCAAAAATTTTAATTAATGCATCTGGACCATGGATAAACGAAACCTTAAATAAAAATATAAAAATTAAATCTAAGAAAAAAATAAGATTAGTTAAAGGAAGTCATATTATTACAAAAAAATTGTACAAAGAAAATGTTGCATTCACATTTCAAAATACTGATAAAAGAATAATATTTGTGATACCTTATAAAGGGAAGTTTTCTTTAATTGGAACTACAGAAGTTGAGGTTAAATCACCAGAAAATAAAGGAATATCAAAAAAAGAAATTACATATTTAATTCGTTCAGTAAATAATTACTTAAAAAAACAAATCAGAACAAAGGACATTGTAGATACTTATTCAGGGATAAGACCTTTAATTGAAGATTTTAATACAGCTTCAAAAGTCACAAGAGATTATGTTTTTGATTTAAAAATTATAA
>CACIGO010000015.1:0-20882 GCA_902586225.1 uncultured Pelagibacteraceae bacterium | reverse complement strand
AATAAAAAAGGTCTAGTCCAAGGTGTGTTTGATAAAGTTTATGATAAATACGACATCATGAATGATTTGATGTCGCTTGGAGTTCATAGAATCTGGAAAAGAAATTTAATAAATTGGATGAACCCAGGTAAAAATAAAATTCTAGCAGATGTTGCATGTGGCACAGGTGATGTAGCAAAACTTTTTATCGATAATAGTTCAAATAAAAATATAGAATTATTTTGTATTGATCCCAATGAAGGAATGATGAAAAAGGGAAAAAATAGACTGTCAAATTACAAAAATATCAAATGGATTAAGGGTTCGGCAGAGAAATTGCCTTTAAAATCTAATTCATGTGATTATTACACAATCAGTTTTGGTTTAAGAAATACAAAAAATATTAACAAATCCTTAAGTGAAGCATACAGAGTTTTAAAGTCAGGAGGTAGATTTTTTTGTTTAGAATTTTCAAAAATTCAAAATTTAAACTTAGATTTAGTCTATAAAAGATAC
This sequence comes from uncultured Pelagibacteraceae bacterium, assembly GCA_902586225.1. Classification (GTDB taxonomy): domain Bacteria; phylum Pseudomonadota; class Alphaproteobacteria; order Pelagibacterales; family Pelagibacteraceae; genus Pelagibacter. Next base: position 20,387 of record CACIGO010000015.1, on the reverse strand, counting down.
TCTAAATTAATTCCAGAAATAGGAAAATTTGTGGTTGGTGAAAAAGACCCTTATGAATATCTAATAAAAAGCATTCAAGAATTTGTTAATCAAGAAGAATTAAAGTGTTTAATGGAGAAAAATAATTTTATTAAATGTGAGTATAGAAACTTTTCTGGTGGAATAGTAGCTATTCATTCAGGTTGGAAAATATGATTAAAAAATTATACATACTTTTTAAACTTGGAAGGAAATTAGCAAAATCTGACGCTTTAAGTATATTCACAAAGTTTCATAATCCACCGATTGGAATAAAAATTTTATTCTATTTGTTGTCTTTATCATTTTCAAAAAAAGATAATTCTTTTGTAAATGAAACCGAAGGTGAAAGATTATCAAACTCCTTGCAATCTATGGGCACAACATTCATTAAATTAGGTCAATTTCTAGCAACTAGACCAGATATAATTGGAGAAAAATTATCAAAACAGCTGGAGAGTTTACAAGATCGTTTGCCTCCCTTTGAATTATCTAAAGCTAAAGAAATAATCAAAAAAGATCTAGGAGAGGATAATTTTAATTCAATTATAAATCTATCTGAACCAGTGGCAGCAGCATCTATAGCTCAAGTTCATAAAGCGCAAATAAATGATAATGGCACAATTAAAGATGTGGCTATAAAAATTTTACGACCAAATATAAAAAAAATATTCAACGAAGAAATTGATGCTTTGATGCTTTTTGCTTTTTTAACTGAGTCAATTATCAAAAAGACAAAAAGACTTAAATTAGTTGAGGTTGTTTATTTGCTAAAAGAAATAACCAATTTAGAAATGGATTTAAGATTTGAAGCCGCTGCAGCTAATGAGTATTCTGAAAACACAAAGAATGACAGTGGATTTCAAGTTCCTAGAATTTATTGGAATTTCACAAGTGAAAATGTAATGACTTTAGACTGGGTTGAAGGTGTCTCTATAAGAGAAACAGAAGAGTTAGAAAAAAGAAATATAGATACCAAAAAAATTGCATCAGATATTATTCAACATTTTCTAAGACATGCTGTTAGGGATGGTTTTTTTCATGCAGATATGCATCAAGGTAACATTTTTATAAACAATAGTGGTCAAATAGTTCCTATCGATTTTGGTATAATGGGAAGGCTCGATGATTTGAGTAAAAAATTTCTTGCTGAGATTTTATATGGATTTATTAAACGAGATTATAAAAAAGTGGCTGAAGTTCATTTGGCTGCAGGGTTAGTTCCAAAAGAAGTGCCTGTTGATGATCTCGCCCAAGCACTAAGATCAATAGGAGAGCCAATATTTGGTCAGTCAATTAAAGATATATCTGGCGGTAAACTGCTCAAACAACTTTTTGATGTGACAGAAAAATTTAATATGCAAACTCAACCACAGTTGCTCATGCTACAGAAAACCATGGTAGTAGTTGAAGGTGTTGCAAGAAGATTAAATCCAGAGACAAACATTTGGGAAACGTCAAGACCTGTTCTTGAAAAATGGCTTAAAGAAACAAAAGATCCTATAAAAACATTAAATGAAACTCTAAAAAATTCTGCAGAAGTTATAAAAAGATTACCAGAAATGCCGCAAATAATGGATAAAGCAAACCAAGCATTAACATTTCTTGCAAGTGGACAAATTCCACAAAATACTAATACGTATAATGATCTAAATACAAAAAAAAATGAAATGGTAGCTTTCAGAAATCAATCAATCATTGGTTTATTATTACTTGTAATTATAGGATTAGTAGTATTTTAATCTCGACGATGAATTATTTTGAGAATAAAAAAATACTGTTGATTATATGTGGTGGAATCTCTGCTTACAAAAGTCTTGAGTTAATAAGATTATTTAAGAAAAATGGTGCTCGTGTAAAAACTATATTAACAAAAAATGCAAAAGAATTTGTAACTCCACTATCTGTTTCGTCTCTTTCCCAAGAAAAAGTTTATGACGATATATTTAGTGCAGAAAACGAAGCTGAGATGGACCACATATCTTTATCAAGATGGGCTGATGCAGTATTAGTTGCACCAATTACAGCTAATACCATATCGAAAGTAGCCTCAGGAAATGCAGAAGATTTGGCGTCTACTGTTTTATTAGCTTCTAATAAACAAATATTTTTAGCACCGGCAATGAATGTAAGAATGTGGGAGCATCCTTCTACTAAAGAAAACATATTAAAATTAAAAAGCTTTAGATACAAAATTATTGGGCCAGAGATAGGAGATATGGCATGTGGTGAATACGGTGAAGGAAAAATGACAGAACCAAATGAAATAGTCAATACGCTTAAAAATTATTTTTCTAATTTAGATAAAAATAAAAAATTAAAAGCTTTAGTTACTGCAGGACCAACTAATGAATATATTGATCCTGTAAGATTTATTACAAATAAATCCAGTGGCAAACAAGGATATGAAATAGCCAAATGTCTTAGAGACAATGGATTTGATACGACACTTATTTCTGGAAAGACAAGCATTAAACCTTTGGATGGTGTTAATTTTGTAAGTGTTGAAACGGCTGAAGAGATGTTTAAAGAAAGTTTAAATAATCTACCAACAGATGTAGCTATTTTTTCTGCAGCTGTTTCTGATTTTAAAGTGAAAAATTATAAAAGTACAAAGATTAAAAAGAATGAGGAATTTAACTTAGAGCTAGAAAAAAATATTGATATTTTAAATCATATATCTAATCACAATTCATTAAGACCAAAAATAACAATTGGTTTTGCAGCAGAAACAAACAATCTCTCGACAAATGCAAAAGAGAAGCTGAATGAAAAAAATTGTGACTGGGTAATTGCAAATGATGTCTCAGATCAAACTATAGGATTTGGATCAGATTTTAATAAAATTTCTATATTTTACAAAGATAAACCTGAAGAAAATTTTGAAAAGATGAGTAAATCATTGGTAGCTGAGGAAATAGTCAAAAGAATAATTCAACAGATTAATTAACTTAATGGTGAAAGTCTTAATTAAAAAATTAGACAAGAAAGTCAAACTGCCAGAATATAAAACAACAGGATCATCTGGACTAGATTTGACTGCATTCATTGAAAAGAAAATAATAATTAAACCGGGCGAAAATGCTTTAGTACCAACAGGTATATCCATTGCAATACCTGAGAATACCGAAGTTCAGATCAGGCCACGATCAGGTTTAGCAGCTAAAAATAATATAAGTGTATTAAATACTCCTGGAACAATTGATAGTGACTATAGAGGAGAAATAAAAGTAATTTTATTTAATCATGGAGATAAAGACTTTACAGTAAATAACGATGATAGAATTGCTCAAATGATACTAATGCCAATTCTAAAAGTAGATTTTGAAACTGTAGAAACTTTGCCTGAGACAATTAGAGGTTCGGGTGGATTTGGATCAACGGGTAAGTGAAAAATTCATTATCTAAACGGAAGCTTGAGAGATACTCTAGACAAATAATACTTAAGGATATTGGTATATTAGGACAAAAGAAAATAATTAATTCAAAAGTTTTAATTGTAGGAATTGGTGGATTAGGTAGTCCAGTTGCAGAATTGTTGGCTAGATGCGGTGTAGGGTATATAGGTGCTATTGATCACGATAAAGTAGATATTTCAAATCTTCAAAGACAAATTTTGTATACTTCAAAAGATGTTGGAAAATTTAAAGTTGATATCTTTAAAAGAAGAATAAAATTAATTAACAGAGATGTAAAAGTCAAAATTTTAAAAGAAAAAGCATCAGAAAAAAATTTAAATAAAATTGTAAAAGATTTCGATATAATTGTAGATGGAACAGATAATTTTAAAACTAAATTTTTAATAAATAAATTTTCATTAAAATATAAAAGAAAATTAATAGTTGGTGCTATTAGCAAATTTGATGGACATATTTTTTCATTCGATTTTAATAATAAATCAAGCCCATGTTTAAAATGTTTTTACCAGTCAGAACCTTCTGATGAGGTTTTAAATTGTGAAAGTGAAGGAATATTAGGAACTACATCAAATATAATTGGGAGTATGCAAGCAAATGAAGTTTTAAAAAACATAATTTCTTCTGATAAAAGTCTTCACTCATCAATTCTGGTCGTTAATCTAAAAAAACTAGAATTTAGAAAAATAAAATTTACTAAAAAAAGAGGTTGCTTGTGCAATTAATCTTCAAGATTTTAATGATAATATTTTTTACCTCGAATGCCATTTCGGAGGATAATGAAAAATTTTTAATGCTTAAAAATGATAAAGTAAACGTAAGATATGGACCAAGTTTTGATTATCCAATAAAGTATATTTACAAGAAAATAAACTTGCCAGTAAAAGTGATTGATAAAAAAGAAAATTTTAGAAGAATAATTGATAATAAAAAAAATGGTGGGTGGATACATATATCTCAATTGAAGCAATCAAAATCCTTTATAACTGCGTCAAATAAAATTCTTTTCAAAAAACCAACTAAATTTTCTAAACCATTGGCTAAAATAGAAACTGGAAGATTATTGTTAGTAAAAAAATGTGAGAGAAATTGGTGTTTAGTAGAAACAAAAAGTTTTAAAGGGTGGGTTGATGAAGAAGATCTTTGGGGAAAAATCAACTAACCCTTTAAGTTATATATATTAATAATTATTTTTGTTGGACACAAACGTCTTTGATAACTGGAGCATTCGCACAATCAACACATTTAGTCTTTTGAACTATACATCCATCATCAAGGACTTCAACATCAACTATTTTATCACACTTGGAACAGGTTGAAGAAATTGTTAATCCACATTTTTTACAATTATAATTTTCTATTTGCATATATTAAAAATTAAATATGAAAAAATTATTTTCAACAAATATCCTTGCGAATAATTATTATTTACGCATTTTTTTTGCGAATAATTATTATTACTACAAATTATCCTTATTAAATTTTTCTTAAATACTTATTGATAATGATTATTATTTACTTTTTGATCTACTTGCCCACCACTTATCTAAAATGAAATACCAAATAGAATTAGCAATTGGTTCTACAATTGCATCGGTCAAAGCTATCATAAAAGATACATCAGCAACTAACATCAAAACAGTTATAGCAATTGCAAAATGACCAACTGTATAAACAATTGTTCTTAAAATAGAGCCTCTGTTATTGGAATAAATCTGACCGGCAGCTTTAAAAATACCGTTGGTAACTTCCATTATTCTTTAAACGGACTTTCAAGAACACATGCAACTAAGTGAACTCTAGCCTGTTCTCCTCCATTAAAAAAGTTATGATACTTTGTATTGTTAGTAATCCATACATGTCCATCTGCAGGCAAATGTTTTGCAACATTTTCAATGACCATTGAACAACCTGCATTAGTTACTATTGGAACATGCAATCTACACTCTGGATCTTTGTGCCAGCTTAGCGTTGATCTTGGCTCTTTTAATAAAAGTCTTACTCTTCCTAGTTTAAATTTTTTACTAAGAATTTCATAAACCTCTTTAAAATAAGTTTTCTCGAACTCTGGTAGCAACTGAGTATATTTCGATTCATCAATATCAATATCTCTTGAGACTTCTTTACCTGTCTCATCTGCAATAGTCCAATATCTACCTCTGATATTGTTCCCTTCTATAGAGTCTTTGTTATTTGGAATTTGATTTAGAGGAATTGCACCAAAGTGCGTAACACCTGGCGAATTAAATTTCTTTTTCTCTAAAATTAAATTTAAGTCATTTCGCAATCTATTTATATCAAACTTAATTTCAGGAACTTTATAAAAGTCTTCGAAAGATAGTGATGTCATTTTTCCGCTTTCCTTAATACTAGTTTAATCTTAAATCAAATCTATCTGCATTCATCACTTTGACCCATGCAGATACAAAGTCTTTAACAAATTTGTCAGATGAGTCTTTGCAGGCATAGACTTCAGATAATGCTCTTAATTGAGAATTTGAACCAAAAATAAGGTCAACTCTTGAACCTTTCCACTTAGTTTTATTAGACTTTCTATCTTTACCAACAAAATATTGTTCAGATTTATCAGTTTCTTTCCAAGTGGTACTCATATCAAGAAGATTTACAAAATAATCTGTTGATAGAGTTCCAGGTTTTTTTGTGAAAACTCCATTTTTAGAACTATCATAGTTTGTATCTAAAACTCTCATTCCTCCTACAAGAACTGTCATCTCAGGTGCCGTTAATCCCATTAATTGTGCCTTATCAATTAATTTTTCCTCAGCTGAAACATTAGATTTACCTTTTTTCATGTAGTTTCTAAAACCATCCGCTTGCGGCTCAAGTAATCCAAATGAATTTACATCTGTTTGGTCTTGTCTTGCATCTCCTCTTCCAGGAGTAAATGGAACCTGAATTTTATGGCCAGCTTTTTTTGCTGCCATCTCTATTCCTACATTTCCACCTAATACTATAAGATCCGCCATTGAGACTGATTTTTTATTTGTATCAAATTTTTTCTTAATTTTTTGTAAAGCTTTAATAACCTTTGAAAGTTTTTTAGGGTTATTGACTTTCCAACTTCTTTGAGGCTCAAGCATAATTCTTGCTCCGTTTGCTCCACCTCTTTTGTCAGAACCTCTGTATGTAGAAGCAGAAGCCCAAGCTGTAGAAACTAAATCAGAAACAGAGATTTTTGATTTTGAAAGCTTTGATTTTAAATCTCTTATATCTTTTGATTTAAGTTTATATTTTGGTTTATCTATAGGATCTTGCCAGATTAATTGTTCTTTTGGTACTTCGCTACCCAAATAACATGTTCTTGGTCCCATGTCTCTATGAGTAAGCTTAAACCAAGCTCTTGCAAATGCATCAGCAAATTCATCTGGATTTTGATAAAAATGTTTTGAAATTGGTCCATAACTTTTATCCATTCTCAAAGATAAATCAGTTGTTTGCATCATTGGAGGATGCATTTTACTTTTATCATGAGCATCAGGAACCATTTTAATTCTCTGACCATTCTTTTTTGGAGTCCATTGAAATGCTCCAGCAGGTCCTTTTGTCAATTCCCATTCATGATTAAATAAACAATCAAAGTAACCCATATCCCATTGTGTTGGTGTTTGTGTCCATGCCCCTTCAATACCACTACTTATTGCGTGTACACCTTTTCCTGATTTGTAATTACTATTCCAACCAGTTGCTTGATCTTGAATTCTTGATGCTTCTGGATCAGGTCCTTTATGTGATTCAGGTGCAGCACCATGAGATTTTCCAAAAGTATGACCACCAGCAACTAGTGCAACTGTTTCATAATCATTCATTGCCATTCGTCCGAATGTTTCTCTAATATCATGAGCTGCTTTCAATGGGTCTGGATTAAAATCTGGACCTTGTGGATTTACATAAATTAATCCCATGTGAGAAGCCCCCAATGGTTGTTCAAGATCTCTTTTTCCGCTGTATCTCTTAACACCTAACATTTCTTTTTCTGAACCCCAGTAAATATCATCTTCTGGTTCCCAGATGTCAGTTCTTCCCGCTCCAAAACCGAATGTTTTAAAGCCCATTGACTCTAATGCTACATTTCCAACTAATATAAATAAATCCGCCCAAGAAATTCTTTTTCCATATTTCTGTTTTATTGGCCACAAAAGTAATCTAGCTTTATCTAGATTAACATTATCAGGCCAAGCATTTAACGGTGCAAACCTTTGATTACCTGTTCCAGCTCCCCCTCTACCATCACCTGTTCTGTATGTTCCTGCTGCGTGCCATGCTAATCTAATAAATAAAGGACCATAATGACCATAATCTGCTGGCCACCAATCTTGTGAGTCTGTCATTAATGTGTTTAAATCTTTTTTGAGTGCTTTGTAATTCAATTTTTTAAATTCTTTAGAATAATTAAATTTTTTCTCCATTGGATTTGATAAATTTGAGTGCTGACTTAAAATTTTCAAATTCAAACTATTTGGCCAAAAATCTCTATTTGTTTGTCCTCTACCTGCGCTAAATTTCGCTGGTGTACCTGCACCCGTAAAAGGGCACTTACTTAATTCTGCTGATTTAAATGTTTTACTTTTATGAAATTCCGCACTCATTATTATATATCTCCTTTAATATTAAAATTATTCTAATTCGTTGTTTATAATTATTCTAAAGAAGATTGTCAATAAGTCAGAATATTTATGATTTAATTTTGGAACTTAGTCTTCTAATTTTACTAAAACTTCAACTGATTTAATTTTTTTTCCTGGTATAGATTTTTGTATCTCTATCGGTCCCACATCCTCATTTTTAAGATCAATAAGCTTTTCTTCTTTAACATCAAAAAAATGGTGGTGATCTGTGACATTTGTATCAAAGTAGGTTTGATTAGAATTTATTGGAATTTCTTTTAGATATCCTTTTTTATGAAATGCATGAACTGTATTGTAAACAGTTGCTAAAGAAATTTTCTCTCCAGTTTTATCTTTTATCAAATTGAATAAGTCGTTTATTGTGAAATGGAAAGTTTTATCTCTATTAAATAAAACCTCGCATATATTTATTCTTTGTTTAGTTGGTCTTAAGCTAGAGTTTCTTAGTTTTTCAATAAATTCTTGTTTACTAGTCATTAGCAATTTAAAACTATTCTAAACTATTTGTATATTATAATGTACCTAAATCAAGTAATAAGATTACAAAATTATGAAAAAAAGTTCCTTTAATTACAACGAACTAATTGAGTGCGCTAATGGTAAGTTATTTGGTCCAGGTAATGCAAAATTACCTTCTCCACCAATGCTAATGTTTGATAGAATTACAGAAATAACTGAGAGTGAGGGTTTTTATAAAAAAGGATCTATGAAAGCCGAACTTGATATTAAGGATAATTTGTGGTTCTTTGATTGCCATTTTAGAGAAGATCCAGTTATGCCAGGTTGTCTTGGTTTAGATGCAATGTGGCAGCTGGTTGGCTTTTTTCTTGGTTGGCTTGGAAAACCAGGAAGAGGTAGAGCATTGGGTGTAAGCACTGTAAAATTTACTGGTGAAGTTCTTAAAAATGTCAAAATGGCAACATACGAAATAGATATGAAAAGAATTCTTGTTAAAGGAGAAACAACTGTGGGACTTGCAAATGGAATATTGCTCGCTGATGGAAAAAAGATTTATAGTGCAGAAAATCTTAAAGTAGGATTATTTAAATAATGAAAAGAGTAGTTGTAACAGGACTTGGTGTAGTTTCATGTTTGGGAAATAACCAAAATGAAGTTTATCAATCGTTAGTTAATACAAAATCAGGAATAACATTTTCTGAGGAATACAAAGAGCATAATTTAAAAAGCCATGTTCATGGTAAACCAAATATCAAATTGGAAGATTATATAGATAGAAAAGTTATTAGGTTTATGGGTGCTGGATCAGCATATAATTATGTTGCAATGAGTGAAGCAGTTAAAGACTCTGGATTAGAAGAAAATGAGGTTAGTAATATTTCAACAGGCATGGTCATGGGATCTGGAGGACCATCAATTGAAAATGTAATTTTAGCATCAGATAAAACTAGAGAAAAAAATCCAAAAAAAATGGGTCCATTTATTGTTCCAAGAACAATGGCAAGTACTGCTTCTGCCACTCTAGCAGTTCCATTTAAAATAAAAGGCACTAATTACACAATAAGTTCTGCATGCGCAACGAGTGGTCATTGTATTGGTAACGCAATGGAACTTATTCAATTAGGAAAACAAAATATTATTTTTGCAGGTGGTAGTGATGAGGTTCACTTTGCTATGACTGCAATGTTTGATGCAATGACTGCGCTGTCATCAAAATATAACGATACCCCTGAAAAAGCTTCAAGACCATATGATAAAACAAGAGATGGTTTTGTGATTGCTGGCGGGGGTGGAGTTCTTGTTTTAGAAGAATACGAACATGCCAAAGCAAGAGGTGCTAAAATATACGCAGAATTAACCGGATATGGAGCAACATCAGATGGATATGATATGGTTGCACCATCTGGTGAGGGAGCGGTGAGATGTATGAAAATGGCTCTAGCAACTTCAAAAAATAAAATTGACTATATTAATACTCATGGAACATCTACACCCGTAGGAGATATTACAGAATTAAAAGCAGTTGGTGAAGCTTTTCCAGACCATAAACCTAAGATAAGTTCTACAAAATCTTTGTCAGGTCATTCTTTAGGCGCAACCTCAGTTCATGAAGCAATTTACAGTTTGATAATGATGAAAAATAATTTTATTTCAGCTTCAGCAAATATTTCCGAAATGGATGATGAAGCAAAAAATTATCCAATTGTTACACAAGTCGAAAAAGATGTAAATTTAAACGCAATTATGTCTAACAGCTTTGGTTTTGGTGGAACCAATGCAACATTAGTCTTTGAGAAAGTTTAGATCTATGAGTTTAATGAAGGGAAAAAAAGGTCTTATCATGGGTGTTGCCAATGAAAGGTCAATTGCATGGGGTATATCGCAAAAATTAGCAGAAGCTGGAGCAGAGTTAGCTTTTACATATTTGGGTGATGCTTTAAAAAAAAGAGTTGTTCCACTTGCAGAAAAACTAAATTCAAATGTAACATTTAGCTGTGATGTAGAAAAAAAAGAAGAAGTTGTAAAACTTTTTGAAGATGTAAAAAGTCAATGGGGAGAAATTGATTTTGTTGTGCATGCAATTGCATTTTCAGATAAGTCCGAGTTATCAGGAGAATATTTAAATACAACTAGAGAAAACTTTTTAAGAAGTATGTTGATATCTTGTTTTTCATTTACTGAAGTTGCTAGAGAGGCATCTAAAATAATGAAGCAAGGTGGTAGTATGATTACTTTAAGTTATGAAGCAAATAAAGCCATACCCAATTATAATGTAATGGGAGTATGTAAAGCTGCACTAGAATCTAGTGTTAAATATCTTGCGAGGGATCTAGGAGCAAAGAATATTAGAGTTAATGCAATTAGTGCGGGACCAATAAAAACCTTAGCAGCTTCTGCTATTGGGGATGCTAAATTTCTTTACAAGTGGAATGCCGATCACTCATTTTTGAAAAGAAATGTAGATAATCTTGACGTAGGAAATTCAGCATTATATCTTTTAAGTGATATGGCTGGTGGTGTTACTGGTGAAATTCATTATGTAGATGCTGGTTACAATAAAGTTGGAATGCCAGATCCTAAGAACATTACCTGAAATTTAGTTAAATTTAGTTAAATTGTGATGCAACAAATAAGTCTTTATCTAACGAGTATAATATTGGGAATTATGCTCTTCTTTTCTTTTGTTGTGGCACCTGTTACTTTCACTGCATTAGATGAAGAAAATGCTAGAAAATTCATAAGAAAAATATTTCCTTATTACTACACTGTTAATTTAGCAATTAGTATTTCAGTTTTAATTTGCTTTATAATTCTGAAAATTTTTTCCTTAGATTTTTATTTAATTTTGAGTGTTGCGGTGTTATTTGCTGCATCAAATTTTGTACTAATGCCACTGATAAATAACTTCAGAGATGAAAAGCAGGATAAAAAATTTAAACAATCACACTTTGTTTCTGTGATGATAAATTTTGTGCAAATGATTTTGTTGGTAATTATCTTAATTTAAAAAGAATTAGTAATACCTAAGCCAACAGCAATAAAAATACCTAACCAGATTAAACCTTTAATAAAAAAAAATGCAAAACTACCAAGTAATAAATATCTTCCATATTTATTTTTCTGTAGTTCTAACTTAAAGTTTTTTAAAAGCTTCACTCTATTATAATTTATTACAATTATTCTTTACTTGATCTTTTCCCACTCTTTCATACCACCAGTGATATTTTTGACATTTTTAACCCCCATATCCTTCATAGTTTTGGTTGCTAATGTTCCTTGTCCACCAACACCACAAAAAACTACATATTCTTTATCTGGATTATTTTTAAACATATCATTTTCTAGAGGACTGCCTTCTGCTAAATAAAATTCTAGTAAACCTCTATCTAAGTGAATTGCATTACCGATGGTGCCTTTAGAATAGCTTTCTTTGTCTCTAACATCGATAAATTGAACATTTGGGTCATTTAGCTTTTGTTTTGCATCACTAGCACTGATATTTTCAATTTCATTGCTTACGCTCATCAAATCATCAAATTTTTTCATATTTCTCCTATAAATTTATATTGCAGCTTGTTTAATTGATAACTTAACTTTTCCCCTATCAAAGCCTATTACTTTAACTTTAACTTCATCACCTTCTTTTACGACATCAGTTACCTTACCGACTCTTTTATCAGCAAGCTCTGATATGTGAACGAGACCATCTTGTTTTCCTAGGAAATTTACAAATGCACCAAACTCCATAATTTTCATAACTTTACCATTATAAATTTTATTGAGTTCAGCTTTAGCAGTTAAGTCTTTAATCATTTGCATAGCTTTATTTCTAGATTCCTCATCTGGAGCAGCTACTGTAACTTCACCTTCGTCATTGATGTCAACTTTGGCACCAGATACTTCAACTATTTCTCTTATAGTTGCCCCACCTTTTCCAATGACTGTAGCAATATCTTTCTTATCTACAGTAATTTTTTCCATCTTAGGAGTATGTTTTCCAACATCTTCCCTTGATTTAGATAAAGCTTTGTTCATTTCGCCTAAGATATGAATTCTTCCATCTTTTGCCTGTTTTAAGGCTTGCTCCATAATTTCAAATGTTATTCCTGTTATTTTAATATCCATTTGAAGAGATGTTATTCCGTCTTTAGTTCCAGCAACTTTAAAATCCATATCACCTAGGTGATCTTCATCTCCAAGAATGTCTGAAAGAACGCTAAAGTCATCTCCTTCTTTAATTAATCCCATTGCAATACCAGCAACTGGTTCTTTAATTGGAACTCCTGCATCCATCAATGCCAAAGACGAGCCACAAACAGTTGCCATAGATGAAGAACCATTTGACTCGGTTATTTCTGATACAATTCTAAATGTGTAGGGAAAACTCTCTTTAGAAGGCAAAGAAGAATTTATTGCTCTCCAAGCTAATTTTCCATGTCCAATTTCTCTTCTACCAGTACCTATTCTACCAGTTTCTCCTACTGAAAAAGGTGGAAAATTATAATGAAGCATAAATCTCTCTTTTTGTAGACCCTCCAAACTTTCTATTTTTTGTTCATCATCAGATGTTCCAAGTGTAGTTGTAACTATCGCTTGTGTTTCTCCTCGAGTAAACAAAGCAGAACCATGTACTCTTGGAAGAATTCCGACTTCACACATAATTGGCCTAACATCTGCAAGACCTCTGCCATCAATTCTATTTTTATTTTTTAGAATATCTGTTCTGACAATTCTTTTTTCTAAATTTTTAAGTTCAGAATTTACGTCAAGATCGGTATAATTTTCATCTTCTTCATAAAGCTTTTTTGCTTTGTCAGTTATTTCTGAAATTAAATTCGATCTTTCTTGTTTATCTTTTATTGAAAATGCTTTTTTAAGTTCCTCAGTAAATTCGCTTTCCAATTTATTTTTTACTTCTGAAAGATCTTTTTTCTCAACTACCCAATCAGATTTTTTACATTCTTTCGCTAAATCCTCGATCATCTCGATTACAGGAACAAAACCTTCGTGCCCAAACTTAACGGCATTTAACATTTCCTCTTCAGTTAGACCACTTGCTTCGGACTCAACCATCAAAACTGCATCTTTTGTTCCAGCCACCACAAGATCTAACTTAGAATCTTTAAGTTGTGCTTTGTTAGGGTTAAGAACGTATTCTCCTTTAATAAAGCCAACTCTAGACGCACCTACAGGACCCAAAAATGGCATTCCTGAAATTGCCAATGCTGCTGACGAAGCAATTATTGATAAAATATCTGCTTCGTTTTCTTTGTCATAAGATATTACAGTTGGTAGTACTTGAACTTCATTTTTAAATTCATCTGGAAAAAGTGGTCTGATAGGTCTATCAATTAATCTTGAAATTAATGTTTCACTATCCGTTGGTCGTGCTTCTCTCTTAAAATATCCACCTGGAATTTTACCAGCTGCGTAATATTTTTCTTGATAATTTACCGACAAAGGAAAGTAATCCATATCTGGATTAACTTTTTTAGCTCCAACTGCTGTTGCTAGAACTACTGTTTCTCCACACTGAGCTATAACTGCACCATCTGCTTGTCTTGCTATTTTTCCTGTTTCTAAACTGATTTTTTTTCCTGCTACTTCTATTTCTTTCTTTATAACTTTAAACATTTACTTCCTTAAATTTAATTTTGATATTACTTCTTTATAAGACTCAACTTTATTTTTCTTTAAATAGTCTAATAATTTTTTTCTTCTATTTACCGCTCTTAAAAGTCCAACAGATGAATGTTTATCTTTTTTGAACTGTTTAATGTGTTTAGATAAGTTCTCAATTTTGTCTGTCAGTTGAGCTACTTGAACTTCAGAAGAGCCTGTATCCTTATTATGGATTGCCAGATCCTTTACTTTGTTTCTCATTTTCTTTTCCTTATTTATTTGTTTGTTTTATTAAATTTTCAATTTTTTCTGCGTAATCAAAAGAGTCATCTTTTACAAAAAATAGCTTTGGTAAAAATTTCATTACTATCCTTTTTGATAAGACTTTTCTTATTACAAATGAAAATTCTTTTAATTTAGCAACGACTTCTTCAGCGTCTTTTCCGCCTAAAGGCATTACAAAAATTTTTGCTGTTTTTAAATCTGGAGACATTCTAACTTCAGTCACTGTTATCTCTTTTGTAGATAAATTTGGTAGTTTTGCTTCATCTCTGATAAATATCATTCCTAAAGCTTGTTTAATCATTTCACCAACCCTTAATTGTCTTTGAGTAACTGGTTTTCCTAAGTTAGTCATTATATTGTTCTCTCTGTTACTGTAGAATTATACACCTCGATTACGTCATTTTTCTGGAAATCAACAAAATCCTTAAGTGTTATTCCACATTCCAAACCAGCAGACACTTGTTTAGTTTGATTTTTTTCTCTAAATATTGAGCCAATTTTTCCATTAAAAATTATTGTTCCATCTCTGATAACCCTTGCATTTGAGTCTTGAGTAATTTCTCCATCTGTTACTTTGGAACCTGCAACCTTACCTACTTTTGAAACTTTAAATATTTCCAATATCTCTGCTGTTCCAATAATTTTTTCGTCTACTTCTGGAGTTAATAGACCAGACATTTTACTTTTTATGAAATCTAATACTTCATAAATAATGTTAAAATTTGATATAGAAATCTTCTCTTGTTCTGCTCTTTTTTTTGCTTCTTTGCTAGGTTTTACATTGAAGGCAATAATTACAGCATTAGATGCTTTTGCCAATGTAACATCAGTTTCTGTTACCATTCCTATATCTGATAAAAGTATTTTTGGCTTTACTTCATCATGTTTAATTTGATTTATCGCATTTTTTATAGCCTCAGAAGAACCATGAACATCCGACTTTATAATAATATTAAGTTCTTCTGACGATGTATCTTTGAATGCTGAGTCTTGAGTTACAAATGATAACGGGTTCTTACTCTCTTTTGCTTCTTGTATCCTTCCATCACAAAGGGACTTTGCATCTTTTTCATTTTTCAATACTATAAAATCATCTCCTGACTTTGCAGCTCCATTAATACCCAATATTTCAATTGGTGTTGCGGGTTCTGCATTTTCAATTTGTTTTCCCTTATCATTTATTATAGCTCTAACTTTTCCCCATTTTAAACCACTGACAAAATAATCCCCTTTTTTTAATGTTCCTGCAGTAACAATCACATTTGCAATTGGTCCTCTTCCAATGTCAATTTTTGATTCTAAAACAATTCCTTTTGCATCAGTATCAAAATCAGTTTTTAAATCTAATATTTCTGCTTGTAAAATAATACTATCAACTAATTTATCTAAATTTTTTTTTGTTTTGGTTGATATTTCTACCATTAAAGTATCTCCTGACAAATCTTCAGCTATAAGTTCATATTCTAACAATTGATTTTTAATTTTTTGAGGGTCGGCTTCAGGGAGATCGCACTTATTTATAGCAACTACAATTGGTACTTTGGCAGCTTTTGCATGTTTAATTGACTCTATTGTCTGCGGTTTAACACCATCATCAGCAGCAACGACTAGAATAACTATATCTGTTAATTTTGATCCTCTTGCTCGCATTTCAGTAAATGCTGCATGGCCAGGAGTATCGATAAAAGTTATTTTATTTTTTTCATGTGTTATCTGATATGCACCAATATGTTGTGTAATGCCTCCAAATTCACCAGAAACGACATTTGCTTTTCTTAACACATCTAAAACAGATGTCTTACCGTGGTCTACATGACCCATGACTGTTACTATAGGAGCTCTACTCTTTAAATTTTGAGTTTTTATTTCTTTGATTTTATCTAAAATTTCTTCTGCCTTCTCTTCTTTGACCGGATTATGTCCAAATTCCTTTGCTAAATATTCTGCTGTGTCTGCATCAATTGTATGATTAATTGTAACTGTAACCCCCATACCCATCAAGTGTTTGATTATACTGCTTGATTGCTCAGCCATTCTATTAGCTAGTTCTCTTATAGTAATTACTTCAGGAATATTTATATCTCTTTTTATAGGTTTAAAACTATCCTTTGTTTCTTCTTTACTTAATAACCTGTTTTCTTTCTGTTTTGCTCTTTTTAGAGATGCTAAGCTTCTTGATCTTGTGCCAATATCTTCTTCACTCAAAGCTCGAGTGACGGTAAGCTTCAACTCTCTTCTTTTTCCTACTATTTTATTAGATTTATTTTCCTTTTGAACATTTTCACCTTTTAATCTCCTAGTTGCTCTTTGCTCTGCAAGTTTTCTTTTTTCAAAATCAGATGTAATTGGTGAAGAAGGTTTAGAAAAATTTATTTTTTTTGGAATAAAAGTAGTTTGTGATTTATTTTCTGCTGATCTTGTTGCTCTAGGAAAATTTGGTTTAGTGCTAAACCTAGGTGACTTTTTCTCTATAACAACTGTATTCTTTGATTGAGATTTTGCTTGCTCTATACTATTGATAGTTTTTTTGGAAGCTCCAGAAATTGATAACTTTAGTTTTTTCTTTTCCATTTTTCATCTCTCAATCTTGATAAACTATATCTCTTGCAGACATAATCAAATCATCAGCTTCCTTTTTGGAAAGAGCAAAATCTTCTAAATAACCTTTTATTCTTACTCTCTCACCTTTAACAATGTCATATCCACCTGTTAACTCATCAGAAGCTAAATCTGCAAAATCATTTAAAGTAAGTATTTTTTGTTCTCCAAGTGTAACTAACATTCCAGGTGTTAAACCTTTATGATTAATTAAACCATTCTCTAAACCTAAATTTTTAATTCTATTTGCTATCTCTTCTTGATCTTTTTGATAAAACTCTTTAGCTCTTTCAATTAATTCTTTTGCTGTTTCTTCCTCTATACCCTCTATCTTTAACAATGCATCAGTTTCACTATCCTTTATATCATCTATAGATGAAAATCCCTCTGCAACAAGTAATTGACCCAATGTTTCATCTAATTCTAAATTTTTTACAAAATTATCTGTCTTTTCCTTAAATTCCACTTGTCTTCTTTCAGAATCTTCTTGGTCTGTCATAATGTTTATTTCATAATTCATTAATTTTGTAGCAAGCCTAACATTTTGACCTCTCCTTCCGATGGCCTTACTTAAATTTTCCTCTGTTAAAATAACATCAAGTTTTCTACCTTCTTCATCAACATTTACTCTTTGCACTTCTGCCGGTGAAAGAGCATTTGCAACCACGACTGCTGGATCCTCGGACCAATTTACTATATCAATTTTTTCACCTTGAAGTTCATTTACTACCGCTTGAACTCTGCTTCCTCTCATTCCTACGCATGCCCCTACAGGATCTAAAGAAGTGTCAATTGCTTTTACACATATTTTAGCTCTACTTCCTGGATCTCTTGAGGATGATTTAATCTCTATAAGACCATCATAAATTTCTGGGACTTCTTGAATGAACAATTTTTCCATAAATTTAGGGTGAGCTCTTGAAAGAAATATTTGTTGTCCTCTTGGCTCTCTTCTAACATCAAGGCAATATGCTTTTATCCTGTCACCTGCTTTTATATTTTCCCTTGGGATCATTTCATTCTTTTGTATTATCGCTTCTGTTCTTCCAAGATCGACTATTACATTTCCAAACTCTAATCTTTTAACTATACCACTCAAAATAGTGTCTATTTTATCTTTAAAATCATTGTATTGTCTTTCTCTTTCAGCTTCTCTTACATTAAAACTAATTACCTGTTTTGCAGTTTGAGCAGCAATTCTTCCAAAATCAAAAGATGGTAAAGGTTGGAGGACTTCATCACCTATTTTTTTTCCTGTATAATTTTTGTTAAGTTTTATTGCATCTTCCAATGTTATTTCTAAATTGGAATTTTCTGGGTTTTCTACTATCACTAATTTTCTAAATATTCCTATGTCGCCACTTTCTCTATCAATTTCTACCTTAATTTCATTTTCTGAGCCAAATTTAGATTTGGCTGCTTTTGCAATACCATTTTCCATCGATCCAATAATTAACTCTTTATCAATAGATTTTTCTAAGGCTACTGCTTCTGCAATTCTTATAAGTTCTAATTTATCTGCTCTTCTATTTAACATTTGTTTGTCCTAAAAAAAAATGGGCCGAGGCCCATTTTGAAATTTCAATAATGTGTTTGAAATATATTTATTTTTTTTTATTATTCAACTTATTTACTTGCTAAATATATCTGATTTATCAGTCTTTTCCCATGAAAATGAGCCGTTATCGTCTGGAATTCTTCCAAAATGTCCATAGGCAGCTGTTTTTTCATATATAGGCTTATTAAGACCAAGCATTTCTCTTATGCCTCTAGGGCTTAAATCAAAATTCTCACTTATAAGTTTTTCTACATGCTTATTTTTTTCATCATCGTTATCAAACAAATCAACATAAATAGACAAAGGTTTTGATACCCCAATAGCATAAGCAAGTTGAATTAAACATTTGTCAGCAATTTTAGAAGCAACAACATTTTTTGCTAAATATCTAGATGCATAAGCAGCGGATCTGTCAACTTTTGTTGGGTCTTTACCTGAAAATGCTCCTCCTCCATGTGGAGCAGCTCCACCATAGGTATCAACAATAATTTTTCTCCCTGTTAAACCGCTATCTCCATCAGGACCTCCGATAACAAAATTTCCTGTAGGGTTTACATAAATTTCTTTTTCATCTAATGAACTCAATAAGTCTTTTGGTATTGATCTTTCTATATAAGGTTTTACTAAATCTCTAACTTGAGATTGATTTACATCAGATGAGTGTTGAGTAGATATAACTACTGACTTAACTGATGAAGGTTTTCCCTCTTTATATTCGATTGTGATTTGACTTTTTGAATCTGGTTCAATATTTTTTAATTTACCCGATTTTCTATCTTCTGCCATCAGTCTCAATATTTTGTGAGAATAATGTATTGGTGCTGGCATTAGAACATCAGTTTCATTGCAAGCATAACCAAACATAATTCCTTGGTCACCTGCACCTTCATCTTTATTTCCCGCAGAGTCTACGCCTATGGCAATATCAGCAGATTGAGCATGTAAATGGCTTTCAACTGTTGTTGCTTCTCTCCAAGTAAATCCTTCCTGATCATAACCAATATCTTTGATGCAATGTCTTACTTTTTGAATTAAATGATCTTTTTTAATTTCTGGACCCCTTACTTCACCAGCTAAGACAACCTTGTTAGTTGTTGTTAATGTTTCACAAGCAACCCTTGATTGAGGTTCAGCTGCCAAATAAGTATCTACAACCATATCTGAAATTCTATCACAAACTTTATCCGGATGACCCTCAGATACTGACTCGCTAGTAAATAAGTAATCTTTTTTCATTTATTCTCCCTAATTTTTAAAATCACAATGAAAGTAGTATAAATTAATACAAAATAAAAGAAGATCTTATTGCCATGTTTAGCAAAATAAGTTTTATCAACACGTTTGATTTTATTAACATCAAAATATCCTTTTTCACTATTCTGTTTAACTATTTGACCTATGGGATCAACCAAAGCAGATATTCCATTGTTTGTTGATCTTATTACATTTTTACCCTCCTCAATGGATCTAAATATTGAGTGAGACAAATGTTGTTTTGGACCAATGGATTTACCGAACCAACCATCTTCAGAAATATTTAATATAAAATCGTAATAATTATTGTTTAGATTAATATTTCCAGAGTAAATAATTTCATAACAAATAAGTGGAATAAATTTTAATTGATTAATATCCAGAATTTCCCTTTTATTGTCAGCAGAAAATGGTTGATATCCTTGAGTTATTTTTTTTAAACCTATGATTTTAAAAAAATTTTCAAAAGGTAAAAATTCTCCAAATGGAACAAGTTTATTCTTGTTATATTTATATAATAATTCTGAATGG
>CACIGO010000014.1:0-23583 GCA_902586225.1 uncultured Pelagibacteraceae bacterium | reverse complement strand
TTGATTTCGTATTTTTAGATGGAGGACATAGTTACGACACGGTTTTAAGTGATTTACAGAAACTTTATGACAACATAAAAAATAATTCTAAAATTGTTTGTGATGATTTTGCAGGTATTACAAAAATTGAAAGTGTTGAAAAAGCAATAAAAGACTTTGCAAATAATAACAAAATAAAACTTGAAGAAAAATTTAAAAGATTTGCTTTATTGAATGTAGAAAAATAATTATTAAGAGTGAATTTGTCTTTTATCTACTGATAATGCTGCTTCTTTTATAGCTTCTGAAAATGTTGGGTGTGCGTGACATGTTCTTGCAATATCTTCGGAACTAGCTCCAAATTCCATTGCGACAGCCATCTCAGCAATCATTTCTCCTGCATGAGGACCAATAATATGCACACCAAGCACTTTATCAGTTGATTGGTCTGCCAAAATTTTTACAAAACCCTCTGGCTCATCAATTGCTTTGGCTCTTGAATTTGCCATAAAAGGAAATTTACCAATTTTATAACCTATGTTTTCTTTTTTTAATTGCTCCTCGCTTTTGCCAACATAAGCAACCTCGGGGGACGTATAAACAACTCCAGGAATAATATCATAATTAACATGACCTGATTGGCCTGCAATTAATTCTGCAACTGCAATTCCTTCCTCTTCAGCTTTGTGAGCTAACATTGGGCCATCAATAACGTCACCTATTGCATAAATATTTTTAACATTTGTTTCAAAATTTTTATTTACTTTAACTCTTCCTTTTTCATCTAACTTTACACCAACTTTATCTAAATTTAAGTTTTTAGTATAAGGTCTTCTGCCTACAGAAATTAAAACGACATCAACATCATGCTTAACTTTTTGGCCATCATTTTGTGAAGTCTCAACTGTCACGCCATTAGAGTTTTTAGTTATTTTATCAACTTTAGTATTAAGGTTAAATTTTATACCTTGCTTCTTTAATATTTTCATAAATTCATTTGAAATATCTCGATCCATTCCAGGCGTGATGTGATCTAAAAATTCAACGACTATGACTTCAGTGCCAAGTCTTGACCAAACAGATCCCATTTCCAATCCTATATATCCACCACCAACAACAATCATTTTATTGGGGAGTTTGGGAATAGATAGGGCTCCAGTTGAAGAAAGAATTCTCTCTTCATCAAAGTCTACTCCAGGCAATGAAACTGGCTCAGATCCTGTACTGATTATTGTTTTATCAGTTTGAATTATTTTAGTGCCTTCAGAGCCTTCAATTTTTATTGATTTTTCATTCTCAAATGAACCTTTGCCTTTAAAATAAGTGACTTTGTTTTTTTTGAATAAAAATTCAACTCCTTTAGTCAAAACTGTTACGGCTTTATCTTTATTTTTCATCATTTTATCTAAATTTAGTTTTATTTCTCCAGTCTCAATTCCAATTTTTTCAAAATTTTTAGCACTGTGAAATTTTTCAGATAAATTAAGTAAACTTTTTGATGGGATACATCCAATATTTAAACATGTCCCCCCTAAAGATCCTCTAGACTCTATGCATGCTGTTTTAAGTCCAAGTTGAGACAATCTAATTGCACAAACATATCCACCAGGGCCACCACCGATTACTGTAACATCAAATTTTTCTGACATATTATAAATTTAAAAATAACCTTCTTGGATCTTCTAAGTTTTCTTTAACAGTTTTTAAAAAACTTACAGATTCTTTTCCATCAATTATTCTATGATCATAAGACAATGCTAAAAACATTACAGGTCTAGCCTTTATCTCACCATCAACAACAACAGGTCTTTCAACGATATTATGCATTCCAAGAACTGCTGATTGTGGAGGGTTTAAAATAGGAGTAGATAACATTGATCCATACACACCTCCATTGCTAATTGTAAATGTTCCACCTTGAAGATCCTCTATAGTAAGACTACCATTTTTTGCTTTGTCTGACAGATCTTTTATGATTTTTTCAATGTCCGCAAAAGACATTTCATCGGCATTTTTTAATACTGGAACTACTAATCCTTTTTCAGTTCCGACTGCAAAGCTCACATTATAATAATTTTTGTAAACCATTTCATCATTTTCAACTTCAGCATTTATTGCAGGAAATAATTTTAATCCTACTATACAAGCTTTCACAAAAAAAGACATGAAGCCAAGTTTAATTCCATAACTATTTTGGAAATCTTCCTGGTTATCTTTTCTCATTGAGATTATATTTGACATATCAACCTCATTAAATGTTGTGAGCATAGCAGCATTGTTTTGAGCCTCTTTTAAACGTTTAGCAATCGTTTGTCTTAGTCTTGACATTTTGATTCGTTCTTCTTCACCATATTGAATTTTTCTTTCATTAGGTTGAGGGTTAGCTCCCATTAAACTTATTAAATCACCTTTTAAAATTCTTCCATCTTTACCTGTCCCTTTTACTTCATCTAAATTAATTTTATTTTCAACAACCATTTTTCTTACAGCAGGAGAAAGTGTTTTATTTTGTTTAATAGGCTTGGTTTCTTCAACTTCATCGGTTAATACCAATGGTTCCTCATTAAGTAATAAAGGTTCTTGAGTTTTTTTTGTATCTTTTTTCTTTTCGATTTCTAAATTTATTACATTATTTTTTTCAACGTTTCCTTCAACCGGCTCAGCTTCCTTTTCTTTTTTAAGAGCACTACCTTCTGAAATCATTCCTAATACAGTTCCAACTTCAACAGTATCACCATCTTTTGAGTTGATCTCTGATATAACACCACTCGCAGGTGCAGGAACTTCTAAGTTTACTTTGTCAGTTTCCAATTCTACTACAGCTTCATCGGCAACTACATTATCACCCTTTTTCTTTAACCATTTCGTGACCGTAGCCTCTGTAATACTTTCTCCCAAAACTGGAACTAATATTTTTTCACTCATTTATTCAAATACTTTATTTATAATTTCTTGTTGTTCAGAATTATGTCTTCTTGCATAACCTGTAGCAGGTGTAGCATCTGGACTTCTTCCAATGTAAGAAATTGCACTGTTTTTAGCCTTAATAGTCTCTAATGTCCATTGTATATAATCTCTAACAGCAAACCAAGCACCCATATTTTTAGGCTCCTCTTGGCACCAATAAAATTTTGCATTTTTTGCAAATGGTTTTAGCTCTTTAACCAAACTTTTTGCAGGGAAGGGATATAGTTGTTCAATTCTATACAAAATCACATCATTGGTTTTTAGTTTCTCTCTTGCCGCAAGAAGATCAAAGTAAATTTTTCCAGAGCATAATATCACTTTTCTGATTTTTTTGTCGTCTTTTAACTTAATAAACCCTTTTTGCTTAATATCTCTAGCATGATCCCATAGCACTCTATGAAAAGAATTTTGTTTACTAAAATCTTCCAAATTTGATACACAATATTTATTCCTTAAAAGTGACTTAGGCGTCATTATGACTAAAGGTTTTCTAAAATCACGGTGCATCTGTCTTCTTAAAGCATGAAAATAATTTGCAGGTGTAGTGCAATTCATAACTTGTAAATTATCATTTGCACATAATTGTAAAAATCTTTCTAATCTCGCAGAGGAGTGCTCTGGGCCTTGTCCTTCATAACCATGGGGTAATAACATAACCAGTCCTGAGGCTCTTTTCCACTTTCTTTCACCAGATGATATAAATTGATCAATAATTACTTGAGCACCATTTGCAAAATCACCAAATTGAGCTTCCCAAATTGTCAATGTATTTGGTTCTACTAAACTGTATCCATATTCAAATCCTAAAACTGCAAGTTCGGATAAAAAACTATCTACAATTTCAAAATTTTTTTGATTACTAGATATATTGTTTAAAGGTATGTACCTTGAATTATCAATTTGATTTCTTAAAACTGAGTGTCTTTGACTAAAAGTGCCTCTACCAGAATCCTGACCTACTAACCTTACTGGATAACCTTCAACTAATAATGAACCAAATGCCAAAGACTCAGCTGTTGCCCAATCAATACCTGAGCCTTCATCAATAGTTTTTTTTCTATTTTCCATAATTTTTGTTATGGTTTTGTGAATATTTTTATCAGTTGGAAAAACGTGTATTCTGTCAGAAATATTATTTAAAATTTTCAAATCTGATCCAGTTAAACCTCTTTTATCTTTACCTCTTTCGGGTTTATATCTCGACCAAGTTCCCTCAAACCATCTAATTTTAGGTTTATAATCTTTTGCATTTTTAAATTGATCATCTAATAAATTTTTAAAATCAACAATTTGTTGATCTAAATCTTGTTTCGAAAAAAGTCCTTCATTTACAAGCCTTTCACCATAAATTTTAATCGTAGACGGGTGAGATCTAATTTTTTTGTACATAAGTGGTTGGGTGAAAGATGGCTCATCTCCCTCATTATGTCCAAATCTTCTGTAACATATTAAATCAATTACAACATCGCGATTAAATTTTAATCTAAATTCAGTTGCTATTCTAGTTGCGTAAACTACAGCTTCAGGGTCATCTCCATTAACATGGATGATTGGAGCATCAACCATTTTACCTACGTCAGAAGGATAAGGGGAAGATCGCGCAAATCTAGGACTTGTTGTAAATCCAATTTGGTTGTTAACAATGATATGGATTGTCCCTCCAGTGTTATGACCAGGGAGTCCAGACATTGCAAAGCACTCTGCTACTATTCCTTGTCCTGCAAATGCAGCATCACCGTGAATTAATATTGGTATAACTTTATTTCTTTGTTTGTCTTTGTGGAAAAATTGTTTAGCTCTGGTTTGGCCAAGAACAACAGGATTAACCGCCTCTAAGTGTGAAGGATTATCTGTTAAACTTACGTGCACAGGATTTCCATCAAATTCTCTATCAGATGAGGCTCCTAAATGGTATTTTACATCTCCAGCACCATCTTCAGATCCATCCATTTCACCAGCAAATTCATTAAAAATTCTTTTATAAGATTTTTGTAAAACGTTTGCTAAAACATTTAGTCTTCCTCTATGTGACATTCCTATTTTAACTTCTTTTATTTTAGATTGTCCTCCAATTTTTATAATTTGCTCAAGAGCAGGTATTAGACTTTCTCCACCATCTAAACCAAATCTTTTAGTACCAACATATTTTGTATTTAAAAATTTTTCGAAGCCCTCGGCTTGTATTAATTTATTTAAAATTGCTTGCTTTCCATTTTTTGTAAACTTGAGTGCATTTTCATCCTTTTCAACCCTATCTCTAAACCACTTTCTCTCAGTTGGATTTGAAATATGCATATATTCATAACCTATGGGACCACAATAAGTTTTTTTTAAAAACTTGAGTATTTCTTTAATATTTGCACTTTTTTTATTTATAATTCCGTTAAGAAAAATTCCTTTGTCATAATCTTCTTTCTTAAAACCGTAATACTCAGGATGTAATTCATCTAAATATTCTGACTTCATCAATTCTAAAGGATCTAATTTTGATAATAGATGTCCTCTTAGCCGATAAGCTCTTATCAAGGCTACAGCACTTATTGAATTTTTATTTGAATTTGCAATTACTTGGAAATTAAACTTGCTAGAGTTATCTTTGTTTTTTTCGTTTTCTTTAGCTGTTTTCTCAACATCCTCAATATTAATTTTTTTTGAAAAAGGTTTCCACGACGGTCCATTTATCTCGTCGATTAATATCTTCATATCCTCATCTACACTTGAGAAATATTCAATCCAACTTTCAGAGAGAGATGGATCTTTATTTATAAATTTTACATACATTTCTTCAATAAATGCACTATTGGCCTTATTTAAAAACGATGTTTTTTTATATTCCAGATTTTTAGGAGAGCTCATTTTATTTTCTTATAATACTAAATTTTGTTTTCAATTGGACAATTTATTTAACAATGTTTTTCCAATTTCTGAAGGTGATGTGGCTACTTCTATGCCACAATCTTCCATTTTTTTGATCTTATCTTTGGCCCCACCTTTTCCACCTGATATTATGGCCCCTGCATGTCCCATTCTTCTACCCGGTGGTGCTGTAACTCCTGCAATAAAACCAACCATGGGTTTTTTTATTTCATGATTTTTTACAAATTCAGCTGCTTCTTCTTCAGCTGATCCACCTATTTCACCAATCATTAAAATTGATTTAGTTTCCTCGTCTTTTAAAAATAAATCTAAGCAATCAATAAAATTTGTGCCATTGATTGGATCACCACCTATACCTATACATGTTGATTGCCCCAAATCGTTTTCTGTAGTTTGTGCGACAGCCTCGTAGGTCAAAGTTCCAGATCTTGATACAATACCAACAGAACCCTTTTTATGTATATTTCCTGGCATTATCCCGATCTTACATTCATCGGGAGTGATTATCCCTGGACAATTGGGACCGATTAATCTTGATTTTGAATTAAGTAACTTTTTTTTGACCTTAATCATATCAAGAACTGGTATTCCCTCAGTGATACAAACAATTAATTCTAAGTTAGCTTCAATGGCTTCTATGATTGCTGCAGATGCAAATTTCGCAGGAACATAAATCATAGTTGCGTTGGCACCGGTTTTATCGACTGCTTCCTTTACTGTATTAAATACTGGTCTATCTAGATGAGTTTGACCACCTTTTTTTGGTGTAACCCCTCCGACTAAATTTGTTCCATATTTAATTGCTTGCTCCGAATGAAAGGTTCCATGACTACCCGTAAAACCTTGGCAAATTAACTTTGTGTTTTTATTAACTAAAACTGACATTTATTTAATGGCCTCTACAATTTTTTTGGCAGCATCTGATAAATCAGATGCAGAAATTAACTCAAGACCTGAATTATCAAGTATTTTTTTTCCCTCTTCAAAATTTGTTCCGGCTAATCTTACAACTAAAGGAACATTCATTTTTATTTCTTTTGCAGCATCCACAACACCTTGGGCAAGAACATCACATCTCATTATTCCGCCAAAAATATTAATCAATATTCCTTTAACATTTTTATCTGATAAAATTATTTTAAAAGCAGCTGCCACTTTTTCTTTAGAAGCCCCACCACCAACATCTAAAAAATTTGCTGGTTCCTTTCCATATAATTTAATTATGTCCATAGTTGCCATTGCAAGTCCAGCTCCATTAACCATGCATCCAATTGTTCCATCAAGTTTAATATATGCTAAATCATGCTTGCTAGCTTCTATCTCTGTTTCTTCTTCTTCATTGAGGTCTCTCAACTCAATTAGTTCTGGATGTCTGAATAAAGCATTTCCATCAAAATTCATTTTTGCATCTAAACAAATCAACTCTTTTTCTTTTGTTAAAATTAAAGGATTAATTTCAATTAAATTAGCATCCGTTTCTATAAATAATTTGTATATGGACTTGATTAGACTAATTCCTTGCTCTTTTGTTTCTTCATCTAGATTAAAAATACTTATTATTTTAGTACAATTTTCATCAGATATTTCGTTATCTAAGTCTACTTTTGTTGTTAAAATTTTCTCAGGAGATTTGATTGCGACTTCTTCTATATCCATACCCCCTTGATCACTTGAGATAAAAGCTATCTTTGAGCTTGCACGATCAACAACGCAAGACAAATAAAATTCTTTATCAATTTTAGATGAAACTTCGACATATAATCTTTTAACAATTCTTCCACTAGGTCCTGTCTGATGAGTGATTAATTTTTTTCCAAGCAAGGATTTTGCCTCTGTTTCAAGACTTTTTAAATCATTTACTATTTTAACTCCACCAGCTTTACCTCTGCCTCCAGCATGAATTTGTGCTTTCAACACATATTTATCAGTTTTAAGATTTTTAGCTTTTTCCAATAATTCATTTACATCTAGAGCATAAACTCCATCCGGAACTTTAGCTCCATATTTTCTGAGTATATTCTTTGCTTGGTGTTCGTGAATATTCATTAACTAGTTATTTAAACTAGGATCAATTTTGGATGCGGCTTCCCATAATTTTTTTACAGCATCTACTGAGTTATTAAACTCAGATTTTTCATTTTCATCTAGCTCAATTTCTTCGATTTTTTCTATACCGTTCTTTCCAACAATTACAGGCACTCCAGCGTAAATATTGCTTATTCCGTATTGTCCATTTAAATGAGCAGCACAAGGGAGCATTTTTTTGCTATCTTTTAAGTATGCTTCTGCCATTTCAACACCTGAAGCTGCCGGTGCATAAAATGCTGAACCTTTTTCTAAATATTTAACAATTTCAGCACCTCCATCTCTAGTTCTTTGATTTATACTTTCCAATTTATCTTTTGAAATTTTTCCTTCTTTAACTAAATCTAATAAAGGTTTTCCTGAAACTTTTGTAAATCTTGGTAGAGGAACCATAGTATCTCCATGACCTCCCATTACCATTGCCTCAATTTCTCTAACAGGCACATTTAACTCTAAAGATAAAAATAGTTTAAATCTTGATGTGTCCAATATTCCAGCCATTCCAACAACTTTGTCAGGCGATAGTCCAGAAAATTTTTGAAAAGCCATAACCATTACATCTAGTGGATTTGTAATACATATAACAAAGGCATTTGGTGCATGCTGCTTTATACCTTCAGCAACCTGTTTTATAATTTTTAAATTTATTCCTAATAAATCATCTCTACTCATCCCTGGTTTTCTTGGAACACCAGCCGTAATAATGATTACATCTGAATTTTTTATATCTTCATAATTATCAGTACCTGAAAATTTTACATTAAATCCATCAACAGATGAAGACTGTGCAATATCCAATGCTTTACCTTTAGCAATTCCACTTGCTACGTCAAATAATACTACTTCATCAACAAGCTCCTTTAGTCCAATTAAATGTGCTAAAGTTCCACCTATTTGTCCAGCTCCTATTAATGATATTTTTGACATTTTGCTATTTCATTGTTGGCATTATAAATTCAGGATCTGATCTAACACCTGAAGGCCATCTTGAAGTAATTGTTTTTAATTTAGTATAAAATCTAACTCCTTCTGGCCCGTGCATATGTTGATCTCCAAATAATGATCTCTTCCATCCACCAAAACTATGAAAAGCAACTGGCACAGGGATAGGGATATTAATTCCAACCATTCCTACTTTAATTTGATTTGCAAATGTTCTTCCTGCATCTCCATCTCTTGTATAAATACTTGTTCCATTACCAAACTCATGGTCATTAATTAAATTTAATGCTTCATTAAAATCTTTAGCTCTGACAACAGATAATACAGGTCCAAATATCTCCTCTTTATAAATTCTCATATCTTTTTTAACATTATCAAATAAGCAACCGCCAATATAATAACCGTCTTCATAACCTTGAAGTTTGATATCTCTTCCATCAACTACAAGGTCTGCACCTTCTTTAATACCTAAATCAACATAACCTCTTACTCTTTCAAGATGCTCTTTTGTTACTAAAGGACCCATTTCAGAATTCTTATCCATGCCTGGTCCAATTTTTAAAGCTTCCACTTTTTTAGATAATTCATCGACTAGTTTGTCACCTACATTACCAACAGCAACAGCAACAGATTGAGCCATACATCTTTCTCCTGCAGAACCATATGCTGCACCCATTAAACCGTTTACTGCTTGATCTAAATCACAATCTGGCATTACAACACAATGATTTTTAGCTCCTCCAAGAGCTTGAACACGTTTTTCATTTTTGGCTGCATTTTCATAAATGTATTTAGCAATAGGTGTTGATCCAACAAAACTTACTGCGGATATATCTTTATGTTCCAAAATTGCATCTACAACTTCTTTGTCTCCATTAACAACATTCAAAACCCCATCTGGTAAACCAGCTTCACTAAATAACTCTACAAGTTTTAATGGACAAGATGGATCTTTTTCAGAAGGTTTTAATACAAATGTATTTCCGCAAGCTATTGCCATTGGAAACATCCACATTGGAACCATTGCAGGAAAATTAAATGGTGTAATACCTGCACATACACCTAATGGCTGTCTCACTGACCAGCTATCAATGTTTGTACCTACATTTTCTGTAAAGTCACCTTTAAGCATTTGTGGAATTCCACATGCAAATTCAACTACCTCTAATCCTCTTGTGAGAGAGCCTTTAGCATCTTCATAAACTTTTCCATGCTCTGATACAATCATCTTGGCTAGCAGGTCAGAATTTTTTTCAATTATTTCTTTGTATTTAAATATAATTCTAGCTCTTTGTATTGGAGTTACATTTGACCATGTTTCAAATGCTTTTTTTGCTTTTTGTACTGCTAAATCAAGATCTTGTTTTGTGCCAAGTCTAACCTCAGACTCTTGTTTGCCTATAGCAGGATTAAATACTTTTCCTTTTCTATCAGATGTACCTGAAACAATTTTACCATCGATAAAATGCTCAATTAAATTCATGGATGTATTTAAATAAGTAATTATGTGGTTGCAAGCATTTTCTTTATCTCAGCAATAGCTTTTGCTGGATTTAATCCTTTTGGACATGCGTTAGTGCAGTTCAAAATCGTATGGCATCTATAAAGCTTAAGTTCGTCTGCAACCTTTTGAAGTCTTTCCTTTCTATCTTCGTCTCTGCTATCCATTATCCATCTATAAGCTTGTAATAAAACTGCAGGACCTAAATACTTATCACCGTTCCACCAATAACTAGGACATGAAGTAGAACAACAAGCACACATTATACATTCATAAGCTCCATCAAGTTTAGCTCTATCTTCTGGAGATTGATGAATTTCTGTTGTTTCACTTTTTGAATTATTTTTTAACCAAGGTTCAATGGATTGGTATTGTTTATATAGTCCACTTAAGTCTCCTATTAAATCTTTTTTTACTTTTAAGTGAGGCAAAGGATATATATCTATATCTCCCTTAATTTCTGCATGTGGCTTAGTACATGCAAGACCATTTTTTCCACCCATATTCATTGCACATGAACCACAAACTCCATGCGCACAAGATCTTCTATATGCAAGTGTTGGATCAATTTCGTTTTTAATTTTATTTAGTATATCTAAAACTTTAGATGGACAATTGTCCATATCTACTTCATATGTGTCTATCCTTGGGTTCTCTCTAGTGGTTGGATCCCATCTATAAACATTTACTTTTCTAATATTCTTTGAACCAGTTTTATCTTTAAAATATTTACCTTTATTAACTTTTGAGTTTTGTGGTAAATTTAATTGAACCATTAATACACTCTTTCTTGTGGAGGAAAATATTGGACTTCATTTGTTAATGTTGAAGTGTGTACATCTCTGTATTCAATTTTAGTATTTTTTCCATCACACCAAGATAATGTATGTTTCATAAATTTTTCATCATTTCTTTTCGGATAATCTTCACGAGCATGAGCTCCTCTGCTTTCTTTTCTGTGATATGCAGAATCTACAGTTGTTATCGCTTGTCTAATTAAATTATCAAATTCTAAAGTCTCAACTAAATCAGTATTGAATACCAACGATTTATCTTTAACAGAAATCGATTCCATGCCGTCATAGGTTTTTCTGATCTCATCTACGCCCTCTTTAAGATTCTTTTCAGTTCTAAATACAGCACATTTAGACTGCATTGTTTTTTGCATCGCCAGTCTAAGTTCAGCAGTTCCATTATCTCCCTCTGCATACCTCAGTTTATCAAATCTATTTAGACATTTTTCAGTTTCGCTTTCACTAACTTCTTCGTGAGGCGTACCAGGTTTTACTAATTCCGCTGCTCTCTTAGCTGCAGCTCTTCCAAAAACAACCAAATCAATTAGTGAATTTGAACCTAATCTATTTGCTCCATGCACAGATACGCATGCAGCCTCACCAATCGCCATCAAGCCCGGGACTGTTTTTTGAGATCCGTTTACTGTTAAAACTTCAGCTTTATAATTTGTTGGTATACCACCCATATTATAATGAACAGTTGGAACAACTGGTATTGGTTCTTTAGTTACATCTACATTTGCAAATAATCTTGCTGCTTCTGTGATGCCTGGTAATCTATCTTCAATAACTTTTTTATCTAAATGACTTAAATATAAATGAACGTGGTCTTGATCTTTACCAACACCTCTTCCCTCATTGATTTCAATTGACATTGATCTGCTAACTACATCTCTTGATGCAAGATCTTTAGCGTTAGGAGCATATCTCTCCATAAATCTCTCACCTTTAGAGTTTACCAAATATCCACCTTCACCCCTTACACCTTCAGAAATAAGTGTTCCATGTCCATATATTCCTGTTGGGTGAAATTGTACAAACTCCATATCTTGAAGAGGTAATCCAGCTCTTAATACCATTGCATTACCATCACCAGTACAAGTATGTGCGGATGTTGCTGAGTAATACACTTTCCCATATCCCCCTGTGGCTATAATTGTTATGTGAGATCTAAAACGATGAATTGTTCCATCATTTAAATTCCAAGCAATTAAACCTTTGCATTGCCCATCTTTCATAATTAAGTCTAATGCAAAATATTCAATAAAAAATTCTGTATTATGTTTAAGTGCTTGACCATACAATGTATGAAGAATTGCATGACCAGTTCTGTCTGCTGCAGCACAAGTTCTTTGTACAATTCCATTTCCATAATTTTTTGTCATTCCTCCAAATGGTCTTTGATAGATTTTTCCGTCTTCTGTTCTACTAAAAGGAACACCATACTTTTCTAATTCTAGTACTGCTTTTGGAGCTTCCTTACACAAATATTCAATACTATCTTGATCGCCTAACCAATCTGCTCCTTTTACAGTATCGTACATATGCCAACGCCAATCGTCTTCTCCCATGTTTCCAAGAGCTGCTGAAATTCCACCTTGGGCAGCTGATGTATGACTTCTGGTTGGAAAGACTTTAGAAATGCATGCAGTTTTTAGTCCAGCTTCACTTAAGCCAACCGCAGCTCTTAGGCCAGAACCTCCAGCACCAAGGACAACGACATCGTATTCATGATCTATAATATTATAAGATTTCATATAGTTAGTTTAAATACCGCAAATATTGTAATTAAAGGGATTGTTATAGCAAAAAAATTTAAAGCTTTGTTTGCGGCATTTTTGATTTTTTCATCTTTAATATAGTCTTCAAAAACCTCGCTGATGCTTAATGCCGAGAAAAAGTAAGCAAAAATAAGAAAAAGACTAAATATAAACTTTGAAGGTTGAGAAGTTAGAAAAGTTAATATCTCTAAGTAGCTTTTGTCATAAATACTAACTAAATTTAAAGCAAACCATAACATCAAAGGTACTAATATGAGAGAACTCACTTTTAAAAATACCCATTTTTTTGTTACTGCTCTCATTAAAATAAATTTCGTCCTATTAAATAAATTGAAACGGTTAATATAAAAGATCCAAATATTACAATTAAGCCAGTAATTTTTGTGGTTTTTAACTCAAATCCATAACCAAAATCCATAATTAAATGTCTTATCTCACTTAAGATTTGAAAACTAAAAGACCATGTAATACCCAAGATGAAAAATTTCCCAATAATAGATTGGAGGAATAATTTTATAAATTCATGACTTCCTTCGCTAAATGAAAAAAAAATAAAAAAGATACAAATTAAAGTTATTACTAATATATTTATTATTCCTGTAATTCTATGAGATATTGAAACTAAAGATGAAACATGCCATCTATAAATTTGAATATGAGGAGATAAAGGATTATTTTCCATTTTGATTTGCTTTCATTATTGTTTCTGCAATTTCAACAGAATTTAATGCGGCGCCTCTTAATAGGTTATCTGAAACGATCCACAAATTAATTGAATTCTCTTTTGTTTTATCATCTCTAATTCTTGAGATAAATGTTTCATCACTACCAGTTGCTTCTATTGGTGTACTATATCCTCCATTTTCTCTTTTATCTATAACTTTACAACCATCAGCATTATTTAATGCTTCTCTGATTTGTTCTAAAGAATAAGGATTTTCAAACTCTATATTTACTGACTCTGAATGTGATACAAGAACAGGAATTCTAACGCACGTAGCTGTTAGCTCTATATTTTTGTCCAGTATTTTTTTTGTTTCATTAGTCATTTTCAATTCTTCTTTTGTGTATCCATCATCCGAAAAAACATCAATGTGAGGAATGATATTGAAAGCTATTTGTTTAGTAAAATTTTTAGATTCAACAGAATTTCCATCAAGATAAGATTTAGTTTGTTCAATCAATTCATCCATAGGTGCTTTTCCGCCTCCAGAAACAGATTGATAGGTGGAAACTATTACTCTTTTTATTTTATATAAATCATGTAATGGTTTAAGAGCTAATACTAACTGAGCTGTTGAGCAGTTAGGATTTGCCACAATATTTTTTTTCATTTCATTAATTTTTTCTGCATTCACTTGAGGTACAATAAGTGGAACGTCAGGATCCATTCTAAAAAAACTAGAATTATCAATTACAGTTGTTAATTTTGCTGCACTTTCTGCATATTGTTCTGCAATTTTACCACCTGCTGCAAAAAAAGTTATATTTGCATTTGAAAAATCGTATTTTTCAAGATCATGGACTTCATAATCTTTGCCCTTAAAACTTATTTTTTTTCCAGCACTATTAGAAGAAGCTACTAAAAAAAGGTTATTAAATTTAATATCCTTTTTTTCTATAACTTCTAGTGTCTTTCTTCCAACATTACCGGTTGCACCGATGATAGCTATATTAGTCATTTTAAAGATTTATACTAAATGAAAGGTAAATCGCAAACTGTTCCGTTAAAACTATTACCATTTATATCAATTTTGAATGTTTGCTTTGCTTCAAAATATGGTTTTTTTATCATAGCTATACCAATTACCTGTTTAAAAGTTGGATTGTAACAACCTGATCTTAGTTCTCCGATTATATTATTTTTTTCATCTGTTAAATTCATTGAACCAGTTACGCTTATTTTATCAGTATCAATTTTAACGCCCATTAGTCTTCTTTTAATTCCTTCAGACTTTATTTTTTTTAATTTCTCTTTTCCTAAAAATTCAACATCACTATCAATATTAATATATTTATCAAAGCCACATTCATATGGGTTGTCTCCATTGTCCATATCGTTTCCTTGAGAAAGTAATCCACTTTCGATACGTTCAATTAAATTAGGACATCCTGCTCTAATATTAAACTCATCTCCGATTTCAAATAAATGATCGTATAGTTTTAAACCCGCCTCATTATTCTCTACATATATTTCATATCCACCTTGTTTAGACCATCCTGATTGAGCAATTAAATGTTTGGCTCCAGCAAAATCAAAATAATCAAAACCAAAAAATTTTAAATTTGTTATTTTTTCACCAAAAACTTTTTCCATTAATTTAAATGATTTAGGCCCTTGCACAGCCATAATGTCAACTTCGGGTTCGATAATATTTACATCAAATTTATTTCCAATTGCCAATCCTTTTGCAAATAAGATTACATCCGTATCTGCAATAGAAACCCACCATTTATTCTCATTAAATCTTAGAACAACTGGATCATTAATTAATCCAGCATTATCATCTATGATTGGACAATAATAACATCTTCCATCTTTTGATTTCGAAAGATCTCTACAAGTCATAAGTTGAACCAATTTTGCAGCATCTTTTCCAGTAAT
This sequence comes from uncultured Pelagibacteraceae bacterium, assembly GCA_902586225.1. Classification (GTDB taxonomy): domain Bacteria; phylum Pseudomonadota; class Alphaproteobacteria; order Pelagibacterales; family Pelagibacteraceae; genus Pelagibacter. Next base: position 8,052 of record CACIGO010000014.1, on the reverse strand, counting down.
CTCTACTTGTCTTTCAGCAGCCACATCCCAAACTTGAACATGCTCTTTTAAATGATGATATGAGTCTTCTAAAGAACCAAATGCAGCAGGAAGCAACATATGATTGTATATTGTGTAAGCTGTAACACCTTGTTTTTCAATTCTTGATGTATAAGGCGTTCCTCTAAGTCTTCTTGATTTTGCAATTGAAAAGTTTTTCATTTTTTAGCTTAGTGTCATCTTTTTATCTATTTGTAAAGAAAGTAAGTTGTTTATTTGAAAGAAATCTAATTAAGTTCCTTAGCTCTTTTTCTTAATTCAAATTTTTGGATTTTTCCTGTTGATGTTTTTGGAAGTTCACAGAAGTCTATTTTTTTTGGAATTTTGAACCCTGCTAGAGTTTCTCTACAAAAATCGATTAATTCTTTTTCATTTGTCTCTTTATCTGCCACTTTCTCTATAAATGCGCATGGAACTTCTCCCCATTTCTCATCTGGTTTTGCTACTACTGCAACAATTGAAACAGCTGGGTGCTTAGAAAGTGTGTTTTCGATTTCGATAGAAGAAATATTCTCTCCACCTGAAATAATAATATCTTTCGACCTATCTTTAACCTTGATGTATCCATCTGGATAAATAACTGCCAAATCGCCAGAGTGAAACCATCCATCTTTCATAGCCTTTTCAGTAGCCTCTTTGTCCTTAAAATATCCTTTCATAACAACATTACCTTTGATCATTATCTCGCCAATGGTTTCTCCATCCTTAGGCACTGGTTTCATAGTTTCTGGATCTAAAACAACTACTCCTTCTGTGTTTGGAAATCTCACACCTTGCCTTGCTTTAATTTCATTAATTTTATCTTCTTCAAAACCATTCCATTCATCATTCCAAGCACATTGTAAAACATGTCCATATGTTTCTGTTAAACCGTAGACATGCATTACCTCAAATCCTAATGCTTTCATTTTTTTGAAAATAATACTTGGAGGTGGTGCTCCAGCAGTTAAAACATAAACTTTGTTTTTTAATTCTTTGATGTCATTTTGTGATGCACCTGTTATCATATTAAGTACAATAGGAGCACCTCCAAAATGGGTAATGTCGTGCTTTTCAATTAATTCAAATATTTTTTTTACATCAATAGCTCTTAAACAAACTGTTTTTCCATTTAACATTGGTATTGTCCACGGGTACCCCCATCCATTACAGTGGAACATTGGTACAACTGTTAAAAAATTTAATCTATTTGGCATATTCCAAGCAACAGCACTACCTGTTGACATCAAATAAGAGCCTCTATGATGATAAACAACACCTTTTGGATTTCCGGTTGTTCCAGACGTATAACTTAAAGAAATTGCTTGCCATTCATCCTTTGGTTTTTTCCAAATATAATTTTCATCACCTGTGCTTAAAAATTCCTCATATTCTCTATCTCCAATTTTTTTTAACAAGGATTGATCAGCAAAATCATCCTGAACATCAATTACGATTGGTTTTTCTTTTAAAGTTGATAAAGCCTTTTCTGCAACTGCATGCAATTGTCTATCTATTATTAATACTTTTGCTTCACTGTGTTCTAAAATATAAGCAACAGTTTTTGCATCAAGTCTTGAATTAATTGTATTTAAAACGGCTCCTGTCATAGGAACTGAATAATGTGCTTCAAAAATCTCTGGAGTATTAAAGGTCATAACTGAAACTGTGTCTCCTTCAACAATACCAATTTTCTCTAGTGCACTTGCAAATTTGATGCACCTGTTAAATACTTCAGTCCATGTGAAAGATTTTGTTTCATATACTAAAGCCTCATAATTTGGATAAATGTCTTTTGCTCTTTCTAGAAAGCTAATCGGTGTTAACGGGACATAATTTGAAGGATTTTTATCTAAGTTCTGATTATATTTATTCATCAGTTAAATTTTGCGCTCATAGTATATTTACTACCAGAAATAGCAGATTTATAATGGCTCTCAGCTCTAGGCAAAATTTTGTCAAAATAATAATTTCCTGTATTTAATTTATCTTCATAAAACTCTTTATTGTTTTCCAAATTTTCATAGCTTTTTCTCATTGTTTTTAGCCATATAAATGAAAGACAAAAATAACCAAAAAATCTTAAATAATCATTACATGATGCACTTATATCGTCTTTTGGCGTATTGCCATTAGGAGATATCCAGTCGGTGAAATCTGACAATTTATTTATTAATTCAGATATTTTTTTTACATGTTCATTTAAATTGTCTACTTTTGAACAATTTTGAATTTCTGTATCTACATATTTCATAAAATTTTCAAAAACTTTTTTCTGACTAATTTTTCTAAATACAAAATCAATTGCCTGCACAGAATTAGTTCCTTCGTAAATAGGTGTAATTCTATTATCTCTAAATAATTGTTCTATCCCTTGGTCTTTGGTATAACCATAGCCACCAAAAACCTGAATTGCTTCATTGGTTATTTCCATACCCATATCTGTAAAAAATGACTTAATTACTGGGGTCATAAGACCTACAATATCCGATGCATCTTTTTTTACTTCCTCTGAACTATGACTTAAGCTTACATCTACCTGCTGAGCCATCCAAAAAGATAAGGATCTTTCTCCCTCAATTATAGACTTCATATTTAATAAACTTCTTCGAATATCTGCGTGCTTAATAATTAAATCTGTTTCTCCATTAGAATTATTATTTGATTTACCTTGTTTTCTCTCTTTAGAATAACTTAAAGCAGTTTGATAAGCTGTTTCAGATAGACCTAATCCTTGTATACCGACAACGATTCTTTCTAAGTTCATCATTGTAAACATAGAATTTAAACCTTTGTTCTCTGGTCCGATCATATACCCTTTGGCATCATCAAAACTTAATACACATGCGGGTGAACCTTTAATACCCATTTTTGATTCAATTGAAACAGTGTTGACGCCGTTTCTTGGACCAATTGATCCATCATCATTAATTTCATATTTTGGTACTAAAAATAAACTTATTCCCTTCGTTCCTTTTGGTGCGTCCTGCGTTCTTGCTAAAACAAGGTGTATAATATTTTCAGTTAAATCGTGGTCACCAGAAGTAATAAAGATTTTTTGTCCACTTATATTATAAGTACCATTTTCATTTTTAATTGCCTTTGTTTTTATTAATCCTAAATCTGTTCCACATTGAGGCTCTGTTAAACACATTGTTCCACTCCATTTACCCTCAACAATTTTAGGAAGATATGTGTTTTTGATTTCTTCAGATGCATGACTCAAAATACAATTGTATGCACCTATACTTAATTCACTATATAATTTAAAAGATAAACTTGATGATGAAAGCATTTCATCAAAAAAAGCACTTACAGTTTTTGGCATTCCTTGACCACCGTATTTTGGATCACAAGTTAAAGATACCCATCCATCTTCTATAAATTTTGAATATGCCTCTTTATAACCTGGAGGGGTTCTAACTACTCCATTTTCATAGACACAAGGATTTTCGTCTCCAGCTTTTGCTAAAGGAAGAAGCATTTCTTCATTAATTTTTGCAGCTTCCTCTAAGATATCTTTTACTAAATCAGAAGTGACTTCTTTATATTTTTCAATTTCGTTATAATTTTTATTATCTTTTAGATGTTCAAATAAGAACATCATATCTTTCACAGGTGCGGAATAAACAGTCATAAATTTAATAGTATCAAATTAAGTTAATTTTTTTATTTTTGCAAATATGCAATAATCGCATCTCCCATACCAGAAGTTGAAATTTCTTTTGTTCCTTTTGACATAATATCTTTAGTTCTTAACCCATCATCTAGTACATTTTGTACTGCTTTTTCTAAGTCATCAGCCTCTTTATCTAAGTCAAGAGAGTACCTCAGGGCCATTGCAAAACTCAAGATGGTTGCAATTGGATTTGCAATTCCTTTTCCAGCAATATCTGGAGCAGATCCATGAACAGGCTCATACATTGCTCTCATTTCACCATCTTTATTTTTTGCACCCAAAGAAGCTGAAGGTAATAAACCTAAAGATCCCGTCAGCATAGATGCTTCATCTGACAACATATCACCAAACAAATTATCTGTCACAATTACATCAAATTGCATTGGATTTCTCAAAAGTTGCATTGCACAATTATCTGCAAGCATATGATTTAACTCAACATCTTTAAATTCTTTATCGTGAAGATTTTGAACTTCCTCTTTCCATAATTGACCTGCTTCCATAACATTCGATTTTTCACAGGAAGTAACTTTATTGTTTCTCTTCTTTGCTAGATCGAATGCAACTCTAGCGACTCTTTTAATTTCTGATGAAGTATAAGTATGAGTGTTTATTCCTTTACGTTCACCATTATCAATTGGCTTAATGCCTCTCGGCTCACCAAAATAAATACCACCTGTCAATTCTCTAACAATCATAATGTCTAGACCTGATACGATTTCAGGTTTTAGGGTAGATGCCTCAACTAATTGTTTAAAACAAATTGCAGGCCTCAAATTTGCAAATAATTTTAATTCTTTTCTTAGCTTAAGAAGAGCTCTCTCAGGTCTTTTGGAAAAATCTAAATTATCATATTTTGGTCCACCCACAGCTCCTAAAATGACTGCTTCACATTCTAATGATTTATAAAATACTTCATCTGTAATCGGTGTTCCGTGCTTGTCGTAAGATGCTCCTCCAACTAAGGCCTCTTCCATATCAAAATCAAGAGATTTATTTACATTAAACCAAGTTATAATTTTTTTAACTTCACCAATAACCTCGGGACCAATACCATCACCTGGTAATAATAAGAATTTTCTTTTTTTAACTTTAATCATTAAATATCCAAGGCTTTGTGGATTTTAATTTTTCTTCAAATGAAATTATTTTATTAGACTTTTCCAAAGACAGTGCAATATCATCTAGTCCCTCAATTAAACATTTTTTTTTAAATTCATCTAATTCAAATTTGATTTCTTTATTCCCAAAAATTATTTTTTGATCTGGTAAATTTATTGCAATTTCTTCTTGTCTCTTAGAATATTCAGAAAGTTCTTTTATCTGTTCATCATTAACTTTAATAGGCAATATTCCATTTTTAAAACAATTATTATAAAATATATCTGCGTAACTAGTACTTATAACGCAAGTGATACCAAAGTCTAAAAGTGCCCATGGCGCATGTTCTCTAGATGATCCACATCCAAAATTATTCCCTGCAATTAAAATCTTAGAATTATCATATGGAGATTTATTTAAGATAAAGTCATCTATTACTTTACCTTCTTCGTCATATCTCATTTCATAAAATAAATTTTTTCCAAGTCCTGTTCTTTTTATTGTTTTTAAAAATTGCTTTGGAATAATCATATCTGTATCGATATTTACAATTGGTAAATATGCAGGAATACTTTTTAATGTTGAGAATTTGTTCATTTAACTATTGTATTTTCTAACATCATCTAAATTTCCAGATATAGCAGCTGCAGCAGCCATAGCTGGACTAACTAAATGAGTTCTTCCACCTCGTCCTTGTCTTCCTTCGAAATTTCTATTTGATGTTGAAGCACATCTTTCTTCTGGCTTCAACTTATCTGCATTCATAGCTAAACACATTGAGCAACCTGGCTCACGCCATTCAAATCCAGAATTTTTAAATATTACATCTAAACCTTCTTGCTCTGCTTGTTGTTTTACTAATCCTGAACCAGGAACTATCATTGCATTTACATGAGAAGCAATTTTTTTATCTTTTAAGATTTTTGCAGCTTCTCTTAAATCTTCAATTCTTCCATTTGTGCAACTTCCAATAAAAACTTTATCAATTCTAATATCTTTTATTTTAGTTTTCGGCTTTAAACCCATATATTTTAATGACCTGTTAATAGAATTTTTTCTGTCTTCGTTTTGCTCATTTTCAGGATCGGGAACAATTCCATCAATATCTACTACATCCTGAGGCGAAGTTCCCCAAGTTACCATTGGTTTAATATCTTTGCCCTCAAGACTGATTTCTTTGTCAAATACTGCATCACCATCAGACTTTAATTTACTCCAATATTCTAATGCTTTGTCCCAATTTGAATTCTTTGGAGACATTGGTTTACCTTTTAAATAATTAAAAACTTTTTCATCTGGTTCTATAAGTCCAGCCCTTGCTCCACCTTCAATTGTCATATTGCAAATCGTCATTCTTTGTTCGACACTTAAATTCGAAATTAAGTTTCCAGCATATTCAATTACATAACCAGTTCCACCAGCTGTACCAATTTTTCCGATTATTTGTAATATTACATCCTTAGATGTTACTCCAACAGGAAGAGATCCATTAACGTTTATTCTAAAATTTTTTGATTTTTTTTGAACTAAAGTCTGTGTTGCCAAGACATGTTCCACTTCCGAAGTTCCAATTCCAAATGCTAATGCACCAAATGCTCCGTGAGTAGCTGTGTGACTATCGCCACAAACGATAATAGTTCCTGGTTGTGTAAATCCCTGTTCTGGACCAATAATATGAACTATTCCTTGTCTTTTATCGTTCATTCCAAAAAGATTTATTCCAAATTCTGCACAGTTTTTTTCTAGTGTCTCAATTTGTATTTTTGAATCTTTGTCAGTAATAGGCACTGATCTATCCGTTGTTGGAACATTGTGATCTGCTACTGCTAAAGTTAAAGAAGGTTGTCTAACTTTTCTATTAGAATTTCTTAAACCTTCAAATGCTTGTGGACTAGTAACTTCATGAATTAAATGTCTATCAACAAATAAAAGTGAGGTCCCATCTTCTTGTTGATGAACAAGGTGATCATTCCATATTTTATCGTATATAGTTTGAGGCATTGTAAAAAATTATTTTTTTACTTCAGGATTTTCTTTTTTTTCATCAGTTTTTTTTTCTACTGATGGGGTTTCTTCTTTAGTTTCTTTTTTTTCTTCTGGTTTTTTTGCTTCTACTTTTGGAGCATCTTTATTGGTATCTTGTGGGCTGTCTGCTGTTTTTTGCTCTGTATTAGGCATAACATTTTCTTCTGTTACTTCGTGAATCTTAGTTTCGACATCTATACCTATTTTCTTTTTAATTTTTTCTGCAATTCTTGCAGATTTACCTGTTCTATCTCTCAAATAATATAACTTGGCTCTTCTAACTTTTCCTGACCTTACAACTTTAATTGTATCTACAATCGGACTATATAAAGCAAATGTTCTTTCCACACCCTCACCAAAAGAAATTTTTCTTACAGTAAAAGAAGAATTGATATCTCTATTTTTTTTCGCAATACACACACCTTCAAAATATTGAATACGATCTCTTTTTCCTTCAGTTATTCTAACTCCTACTTTAACAATATCACCTGGGAAAAATTCTGGATGCTTTCTCTCAGAAATAATTTTTTTTACTTTAGATTGATTAATTTCTTCAATTGTCTTCATTTTAATTCTCTTTAGTCTTTTTATATAATTGCCACAAATCCGGTCTTCGGTCGCGTGTTATAGCCTCAGATTGAGATAAACGCCAGTCTTTAATTTTGGCGTGATCGCCTGATAATAGCACATCTGGAACACTTTTTTCCTCCCATATTTGAGGTTTTGTAAATTGAGGATACTCTAAAAGTCCGTTTTCAAAACTTTCTTCTTTAGCTGAATTTGTATTACCAAGAATACCAGGAATAAATCTTAAAATTGCATCAAGAATTACAAATGAAGCTCCTTCACCTCCAGATAAAACAAAGTCTCCTATACTTACTTCCTCAATATTTCTTGTTTTTAACAATCTTTCATCAACTCCTTCAAAGTGTCCACAAATTATATTTATTGTTTTTTCTTGAGATAGTTGTTTTGCTAATTGATGATTGAACAACTTACCCTTCGGACTTAGATAAATAATCTTTTCGCCATCTTTAACATTCTTATCTATTGATTTTGCTAATACATCTGCTTTCATTAACATACCTTCACCTCCTCCATAAGGAGTGTCATCAACAGTTTTATGCTTATCAAATGCATACTCTCTTATATCCACAGTATCTATTTTCCATTTATTCTCTGATAGTGCTTTACCAAAAATACCTTGGCCTAAATAGCCTGGAAAAAAA